>JBFZEN010000143.1:0-6777 GCA_041306805.1 bacterium | reverse complement strand
TTCAAAACCGGATCCTTCGGAGGCATGGATCGTTCCGAATAAAACAAAAAAGCAGAGAATGATTCTTTTTCCGGACATATTTCAGCTCCAAAATTAAAAAACAGGGCTGTCCCCTGTATTGTTTTTGAGCCACCCGTCGGAATTGAACCGACGACCTGCTCATTACGAGTGAGCTGCTCTGCCAACTGAGCTAGGGTGGCTTTTAAAGCAGATCAATTTATTAAAATTTTTAATGATTGTCAAGCTTTGTCCCGTCTTCTCCAAGGAAGGCCGCCGGCACGGGAGGCCGGGCTCCGGTCGCGGCCGAAGGAGCTTTCTTGACCGCCAGAAGCAGATTGGTCACCCTGCCGTATCCGATGTCGAAATCGAGCGGCCTGGCCCCCGATCCATAGGCCGCTTTCAGATCGGGCTGGTAGCATTCCCGGAACGACTGGATGCACTCGATGTATTCCCCGTACAGCGTGATGTTCCATTCCGCCGGCGACAGAAATTTGAACGGGATGCTCGAGTCGTCCTGCAGAATGCTGGCGCTCTTGGACAGAATGGTTTCCCTGATGGTGTCGAATCCCTTCCTGTGCATGAGGTATGAAGCGGCCTTGATGTATGTGGTGACTCCCGCATCGAGCCCGGCCAGAAACCGGAACGCGTTTCGATTGAGATCCAAAGCCTCGTCCGAGACATCCATCGTCAGATAGGTCAGCTTTTGAATGCGGATGCTGTTGTTCTTGCGGAACAGGAATTCCACGCCCCTGTTGCTTACGCGTTTCGCGGAAAAATCGTCGGCGTACACGACGGCCCCGTGGGTGTCGATGCGGACGGGCTGTATGCTCAGGACACGGCAGCCGCTGCGGGCCATGAAATACATGAGCAGGGGGATGGTGCCCGTGACATTCTCGCGCCGGAGGTCGTGTATCATTTCTTTCGTGACGAAAAACCGCTTTTCCATCAGCCTCGACAGGCTCTGATCGAGCGCGTTCAGAAAACACCGGAGCGAATCAGCCGGAATCCCGTCCGGATCGGGAATGAAACCGGGAGATTCCAGACCGAAAAAAACGTACCGGCCGGCGTTGGGATACACCGTGACCGCGTAAAGGAAATCGGGTCCGCTGAACGGGTAGAAAACGTCCCGTTCGGAATTGACCAATCCGGGAAACTCGGCCTGCGCCCAGTGCCGCATTTTTCGCAGGGTGTCTTCGAGCACGATCCACTGCGAATCCGTCCGGGCATGAAAAACTTTCCAGTCGTCCGTTTCCCGCAGCGCGGCCAGCCTGTCCGATCCGCCGCCTTGCATGCCGGCGGCGAACCGGGCCGTATCGTCGATTTTCGATGGAATGGCATCGGCCAGAACCTGAAGGCGGTCTTGCCGGCTGCCCGGCGCATTTGTATTCGTTTGCCGGTGCACGGCTGCCTGGATCGAGCCGGACTGGAATGCGCCGGACAGGACAGAGACGGCGCAGGCCGCGATGCAAAACGCCGTTCGAAACACGCCATGGTACGGAACGGAACTCATCCGGAATCCTTTTTTTTCATCAATCGGACGTTTCGTCGTGACGGAGCCGCCGTGGCCGAAGGTCCGCGGCATACACGGCCAGCCCCGCGAGGGCCGTGGCCGCGCCCAGCAAAGCCTGCAGAGGTCTCTCGAGAACCAGGTAGGCCTCCATCCAGAGAATGAACAGAATGAACACGGCGGGGGTCAATGGAAAACCCCATGTTTTATATGGCCGCGGCGCATCGGGAAAGCGGAACCGGTGCACGAATACGCCGGCCACGGTCAGTAAGGTGAACAGGTTCAAGGTGAAACCGATGTAGATCAGCACGGTGTTGAAACCGGACGTGACGATCAAAACCAGGCTGATCAGGGACTGAAGCAGAATGGCCCGAACCGGCAGCCCCCCCTCCGTCTTTCTCGCGAAAAACCGCATCAGGCCGATGTCTTCCCCCATCACCTGGGTGATGCGGGGCCCGACGAACACCATCGAACTGACGGACGATACCAGAAGCGCGGCGATCATGGCGGCCATGGCCTTTCCTCCCGCGGAGCCGAACAACCGGCGCGCCGGCACAAACGCCACGTCGACCTGGCCCTCCATCTCCTGCATGGGCGCGGCGGCGAGAAACGTCGCATTGAGGCCGATGTACAGGAGGGCCACGACGGCGGTTCCCGTCCACAGGGAAACGGGCAGGCGTTTCTGCGGTTGATCGATCTCCCCCGACACATAGGCCGCCGCATTCCATCCGGAGTAGGAATAGGAGACGTAAATCAGCGAAACGGCGAAAGCGGAGCTGAGCACGGTTTTGCCCGACGAGGCGGCGGGGGCAAACGAGACGGGAAGCCTGTGCCCGGTCATGAAAAGACCGAACAGAATGAAAAGCGCGATGAGGACGATTTTAAATACGGTGAACGAGTTCTGAAAGAGAATGCCGCCGCGGAATCCGAGGCAATGGACGGCCGTGGTGACCGCCAGAATCGACAGGGCCAGCAGTCCGGGCGGGAGGGCCGGAAAGACCCTGTTCAGATACGAACCGAATGCCATGCACGCAAGGGCCACGGGCGCGGCAAAACCCACCGTGACGGATACCCATCCCGACATGAAGCCCACCGCCCGGCCGTACGTCTTCGACAGGTAATGGTATTCACCGCCCGATCTCGGCATGGCGGCACCCAGTTCGCCGTACGTGAGGGCGCCCGAAACGGCCAGAACCGCGCCGGCCACCCAGAGCATCAGAACCGCAAAAGGATCGCGCATGGCCTGCAACTGAAATCCGAGCGAGGTGAACACGCCCGTGCCTATCATGTTGGCAATGACCACGCATGCGGCGCTGAATACGCCCATTTTTTTCAAAGAGTTCAACGCCTTTCCCGTCCGGGCAGGACCGACCCGTCCAGCGCCGTTCGTTCGGACGGCGCCCCGTTTTTGATGGAACGATTCATATCGAATGCATTCTGCAGGGCATGCCCGCCCGGAGCAAAAAATAATCGTATTAGAATATAATGAGGAAATGAACTGGAATCAAGATGTTCATGACCTCTTCAGGGACCGGAAGGATTTTCAACTCATGAAAAACCGCTTGACTTTCATCCTTTTTTTCTATTTTTTGATTTGACCTGAGTGATCTTCGACCTGTTTTTTCAACATCATCCGGTTTGAACCCGTCACCGGCCGCAGGAGAGCGGTTCAATCCGGACAAGAAGGAGAGCCCGTTGAAACTCTTTTCCTATTTAAGCCGGAACAATCTGAACAGCATCGGGGTGGAAACGGAGAAGGGCCAGTTCGACCTGACCCGCGCATTCGACATTTATCAGCGTGCCAGACGCGCGCAGCAGATTCTTTCGTTCTCTTTTCTGCAGGTGATGGTCGAAATGGGATATTTTTCGGCCTCGGCAGTGAACAAGATCCTTTCCGATCCCTGGGTCCAGTCCAAGGAAAAAGAACTCGCGATTCCCCCCGACGTCCGTTTCGACGTCCCCGTGGCCAGGCCCTCCAAAATCATCTGCCTTGGCAGGAATTACGGCGCGCACGCCAGGGAACTCAACCATGCCATTCCCAAGGAACCCGTCATTTTCTCGAAGTCGCCTTCGGCGCTGATTGCGCACGGCCAGGACATCGTGATTCCGCATTGGCTTGACACCAGGGTGGACCACGAAGCCGAACTGGGGCTGGTGATAGGACGGAGCGGTCACGCCATACCCAGGGCCGAGGCCATGGACTATGTCGCCGGGTACACCATCGTGAACGACGTCACGGCGAGGACCATGCAGAAGGAGGACATGGATAAAAGCGATCCCTGGTTCCGGTCTAAAAGCATAGACACCTTCTGCCCCACGGGTCCCTATCTGGTGCCGGCTGACGCGGGCATCGATCCGCAGGACCTGGAAATCGCGCTGACGGTCAACGGCGAAACGCGGCAGCATTCCAGAACATCCGACATGCTTTTCCCCGTGCCGGTGCTTGTCGAATACATCTCCCGTTTCATGACGCTCAACCCGGGCGACATCATCGCGACGGGAACGCCCGAAGGCGTTTCACCCATCCAGGACGGCGACGCGGTGGAAATTTCAATCACGGGACTGGGAACGCTGAAAAACAGAGTACGGAAAGAGAAATTGGAAAATCAGGTCTGAGAAGGGTGCGGGGCGCTGGATACTTGGTACCGGGTCATCGGTAATGGCTGATCGGTTATCGCAAATCGGGATTCGGGAATCGAAAATCAATAAAATCGAAGATACAGTTTCGAAATGAATCTGACTGTCGGCCAGAACCGAGAACCGAGTACCCGGTACCCGTTTGCCATGACCGATCACCGATTCCCCATCCACACGATTATCTTTCAGTAATTATTTAAGGAGGAATATTTGAAGATTCTGGTCACCGGCGGCGCCGGCTTCATCGCTTCTCACGTGGCGGACGGATTCATCGCCCTGGGGCATGATGTGGTGGTGGTCGACAACTTGAGCATGGGATGCATGGAAAACCTGAACCCCAAGGCCAAATTCTATCTCATGGACATCCGGGCGGGGGAAATGGACAAACTGTTCGCGGCCGAAAAGCCCGACGCGGTCTGCCACCACGCCGCCCAGATGGACGTGCGCATGTCGGTTGCCGATCCCCTGTTCGACGCGGACGTGAACGTCAAGGGCACCCTGAACATTCTGCAGAACTCGGTCAAACACGGCGTTAAAAAGGTGCTTTTCGCCTCCACGGGCGGGGCCATTTACGGCGAGCAGAACGCCTTTCCCTGCGATGAAAACCATCCCACACGGCCTGTTTCTCCGTACGGCATCACCAAAATGTGCGTTGAAAAATACCTTTTCTTTTATGCCCTTGAATACGGCCTGGAATATACGGTGCTGCGTTATGCGAACGTATACGGACCGAGGCAGAACCCGCAAGGCGAGGCGGGCGTGGTCGCCATTTTCTCGAAGAGGCTGCTGGCCGGAGAAACGCCGACCATCAACGGCGACGGCGGGCAGACCCGCGATTACGTCTTCGTCGGCGACGTGGTACAGGCCAATCTCAAAGCCCTGACACAGGGTAAAAACGATGTTTTCAACGTGGGGACGGGAATTGAAACCGACGTCAACCGCATTTTCGGACTGGTCAATGAAGCCGCCGGCGCCAAAGCGCAGGAAAAACACGGCCCGGCGAAACCCGGCGAACAGCGCCGCAGCGTCATTTCCTTCGCCAAGGCCGGATCCGTGCTGGGTTGGGAACCGAAAACCGTGCTCAAGGACGGCATCCGGATGACCGTGGACTTTTTTCGCGGAAAATGAAAACCGTCATCGATCATATTCGCGAAACATTGGGCCTGATCGGCCAGTCGGAAGCGTTCCGTCAAGTCCTCGAGACCGTGTGGCAGGTGGCTCCCACGTCCGTCACCGTGCTCATCTTCGGCGAAAGCGGAACGGGCAAGGAAATGGTGGCCCGGGCTCTGCATGAGTTGTCCCCCAGAAAAAACAAACCCATGCTGACCGTCAACTGCGGCGCCATTCCCGAAGGCATTCTCGAAAGCGAGCTGTTCGGCCATGAGAAGGGATCGTTTACCGGCGCTCAGGACATGCGGAAGGGATATTTCGAACTGGCCGACGGCGGCACCCTGTTTCTGGACGAAATAGGCGAACTTCCCCATGTCATGCAGGTCAGACTGCTGCGCGTTCTCGAAGGCAGCGAGTTCATGCGGGTGGGGGGCAACCATGCCCTGAAGGTGGACGTGCGCGTCATCGCGGCCACCAACCGTGACCTGGCGACGGCCATGCGCCGGGGGGAATTCCGAAAAGACCTGTTCTACAGGCTCAATGCCGTGAACATCTCCCTTCCCTCCCTGCGCGAGAGAAAAGACGACATCCGCCCGCTCGCCGGACATTTCGCCGAAGAAGTGAGCCGGTCCAATCGCATCCCGTTCGGGGGATTCACCGAAGACGCCTTTCAATTTCTGGAAACATACCCGTGGCCCGGCAACATCCGGGAACTGCGCAACGTGGTCGAAAGGGTGCTCATACTGGGCAAGGGGCGGGCCGTGGACAGGGCGATGCTTGAATCGCATCTGCAGGAATCCGCCGCCCCCGAGCGGAACCTCCCCGTGGTCGTTCACAAAACGTCCGAAGAAGCGGAACGCGAACTGATTTACCGCGCCCTGCTCGACATCCGCCTGACGCTGGAAGACCTGCGGCATTTGATCGTGGCCGGCCCTCCGGTGCGGATACCGGCCTTTCGTGAGGAAGACGAATGGAAAGGAGCACCGCAGCAGGAAGCTCAGGACAGCACCGTCCGCAGGATGGAAAAAAGCCTGATAGAAAAAAACCTGAAGCAGTTCAAGGGAAACAGGAAAAAAACGGCGGCGGCGCTGGGCATCGGCGAACGGACCCTGTACAGAAAATTGAAGGAATATGGAATTGAAGATTAAAGGAATCGGGTGGATTGTCCTATGCCCCTGGCTGTTCGCAATGATGCATTGCGGATTCTACTCTTTTTCGGGTTCCACCCTGCCTCCCGACATCAAAACGGTGACCATTCCCCTGTTTGAAAACAAGACCCCCGAATTCGGCATCGACCAGCGCATCACGGACCTTCTGGTGGCGGCCGTGACGAAGGACAACACGCTGAAAATCGCCGGAGCCCGAACGGCCGATGCGCGCGTTCTGGGAACGCTCATGCAGGTCGAGGACAGGGCCGGCCAGTACGACCAGAATGAGCAGGCTTCGGACTTCAGAATCACCCTCACTGTCAAAGTGGTTTTCGAGGACGTGAAAAAGAAAAAAAACCTGTGGGAGGAGACGCT
>JBFZEN010000142.1:0-6267 GCA_041306805.1 bacterium | reverse complement strand
CTTCGTGCCTGACCTCGGCATTCAGCGGACCCGCCGCTGATGCCCCCGGCTCGGGAGAACAAGCTTTTTCCGTCCAGATTGATCCGGATTCACCGGATCACCTTTCTGGAGCATCACCGGCAAAACGCCGCCGAAAGGCTGCCCATCGAGCGGGATCGATACACAGGTTTTTGTCCGGTCCAAAGTGGAATGGCGAATGAAAGCTCTTCGGCCCGGTGCGCCTTTGGGGGGCACACAAGCCGCCATGGCCGCGAAGCAAAAGCGGACAGCTTATATTAGAAAGGGCATATATGAGTAAGTATCTCGCCCGTATCCTTTTTTATCTTTTAACCGGTTTTTCCGGTCTTTACGGCCGGAACGGCGATTCGATTTCGCGCTACATTTCGGTCATTCAATCGAATACCTTCAGGGATTATAAAGGGATGTACCGGAAAGAGGGAGGTTCGCTTGTATATCCTTTTCTCACTCCGGGCAGCAGCCAATACGACAATGTATTATGGGATTGGGATTCATGGTTGAGCAATATTGCCATTCGGCAGATATTGTCCGATATCGGCTCCGAAAAGGATAAACGGGAAGTGATCCGATACGAGCAGGGGTGCGTTCTCAATTTTCTGCATTACGGCGGTTGGGACGGATATATTCCTATTGTGATTTGGAAAAACTCCAAGCCCCGTGATGGCCGCCCCGAGAATATTTACAGCCTGAATATGCATAAGCCTGTTTTGGCGCAACATGCGGCTTTTATCACGAAAACGAACGACGGCGACGCCGGATGGATACGCGACAAATTTTATCATCTTCAGGCTTTTGTAAATAATTATAAGGCGCATCATCGTGACAAGGCGACCGGCCTTTACTACTGGCAAAACGATGTGGCCATTGGTGTCGATAACGATCCTTGCACGTTTTTCAGACCGGCCGGAAGTTCAGCATCGATTTACCTGAATTGCCTGATGTACAAAGAACTGTTGTCCATGGCGTATCTTGCCGGCCGGTTAAACCAGTCTGAAATCGGAAAGGAATTCGCCGGCGATGCGGAAGAACTGAAAGCGGCCGTTCAAAAGAACTGCTGGGACGAGCGCGACGGTTTCTTTTACAGTGCGGACCTGAATTTACGGCCTGTGACCAATGAACCTGACAGTACCCTGGGGCGGACTTTTATTATTCACAGCGGATTTCCCCGCGATTACGACTGTTTAATACAGCGCATTGAGGTTTGGACTGGCTTTATGCCGCTGTGGGCGGGTATTGCAACGCCGGCACAGGCTGAAAGAATCGTTCGGGAACACTTTACCGATCCCAAAACCTTTAACTCGGCATCGGGCGTGCGTACTCTGTCGAAAATGGAAAAGATGTACAGCCTGCGCGCAAGCGCCAATCCATCCAACTGGAGAGGTCCTGTCTGGGGAATATCGAATTATATGGTTTTTAAAGGATTGGTGAAATACGGATATACAGATGAAGCGAAAGAGCTGGCGGCAAAAACAATCTGCCTGTTCGGCAGGGATTTTGAAAAAAACGGCGCCTTGCATGAGTATTATGAACCCGAAACCGGCGAACCTCTTCTCAATAAGGGATTCCAGAACTGGAATTACCTCGTTCTGAACATGATCGCATGGTTCGATGGCAAATTGGTCGTTGAAGAGTTTTAGTTCAATAGCAAAACACCAAAAATGAAGAACGGTCGACGGTTCGGTGAAACCAGGGAAAAGCCATGGGAAAAATCAAATTCCTCCTGATCAATCCTTCATCTCCGGTATGGCGCGTCGAGGGCGACCGGCGTCCGCGTGGATCCCGCTATTTCCGTTTCTCCATGCTGCCAAGCCTCTATGTCGCGGCCTCCATGCCCGCGGCCGTCAAGACGAAGATCCTCGATGAAGACATCGAACCGATTGATTTCAACACCGACGCCGACCTCGTCGGAATCTCGTTCATGACCTACAACGCTCCGCGGGCCTATGCCATTGCCGACCGGTTCCGGAACGAGAAGCGCAAGCCCGTGGTCTTCGGCGGGTACCACCCCACCCTCATGCCCGACGAGGCGGCCCGGCACGCCGACACCGTGTGCGTGGGGGACGCCGAAAACAACGTGCCGCAAATGGCGGAAGACTTCATGCGCGGCCGGCTGAAACCCCGGTACGACAACGGGCCGGCCGACCTGGCGCGACTGCCGATTCCGGACCGGAAGCTTGTCCGGAAAAGGGACTATGCCCCGGTCGACGCACTCCAGGCCACCCGCGGCTGCCACCAACGGTGCAGTTTCTGCTCGATTTCCGCATTTCACCGCCACCGCCTTCGAATCCGGCCGGTTGGCCGGGTGATCGAGGAACTCAAAACCCTCGGCCGGCAGGTTTTGTTTATGGACGACAATCTCATCGGCGACGCCGAATACGCGAAAGAGCTGTTCTCGGAAATGATACCGCTTGGAAAGCAATGGTACAGCCAATGCGGCGTCCGGATCGCCGAAGACGAAAATCTGCTGGACCTGGCGTCCCGCAGCGGTTGCCGCAGCCTGTTCGTCGGATTCGAGTCATTGTCGGAACAGAACCTGTCTTCCTGGAAAAAGGAATGCAACATCGGAAAGGACTACCTTTCCGCCGTGCGAAAGTTTCACGAGGCGGGAATCGGGGTGTGCGCCGCCTTCGTTTTCGGGAGCGACGGCGACACCCCGGACGTGTTCGGGAGAACCCTTGAATTCCTGCTGGAATCGAACGTCGAATCCGTCCAGGCGACGCGGATCACCCCGTTCCCGGGAACCCCGCTCTTCGAAGAAATGGAACGGCAGGGCCGCATCTTCGACAAGGACTGGAGCCATTACGATTTCAACCACGTCGTATTCGAACCGCTGCACATGAGCGCCGAAACCCTGCACCTCGGCGCAGCCTGGGTCCTGCGGCAGTTTTTCGCCAGAAGAAGAATTGCGCAGAGGGTCTGGAGAAGCCTTCGATATCTTCACCCCACGACCGTTCTGCGCGCCGTGGTGCCCGTCAATTTGGGGTACAGGCACAGGCTTACCGTGGATGGAACCTTTCAAAGGGGCGATGATTTTGTGAAACTCGCAAAATGCAACCGTCAGTCGATTCCTTTATGACAGCCGTCACCCCGCGTTTCCAGAATTCCGTCTACGGGTCGCCTTGCCGGATCATTGTCTTGACATTGATTTTTTCGTATATAACTTTCACCTATTAAAAATATTTTTTTCTTAATATGGAAGCGCATACTCAATGAACGCGAGAAAATTGCTGCTGTTCTGGTCGGTGGCCGTGTGTTTCGGCACGGGGTGCGCGCCCTCCATCAGGAGGGATGACCGGGATTTCCCCGCAGCCCGGCAATTACCGCCGCCCATGATGGAGGCCAAGCTGGCCTACATCCGCGACCCTGATGAGCTCGTCGCGGAGCGAATCAGGACACGCATCGAGGCCGCCGGCGTCGTCACGGAGCTCAAAGCGGGCGGCGAGCCGGTCTACGCCAGCGAGGCGCTCCCCGGCTTCTACGAGAGGCGGCTCTACCGTCCTGCGTGGAGCGACAAGCGCGGCCCCGCCAAAGTGGTCGACGATCTGGTGAGGGCCCTTCGCCGGGCGGACCTCGAAGGGGGGGTGCGGCCGAAAGACTACCACCTCGCCGCCATCGAGACCCTGCTCGTCACGATCCGCTCCGACGTCCGGAGCGTCGGGGTGATCGTTCCCGACCGATGGGCGGAGCTTGATCTTTTGCTCACGGACGCGTTCCTGGTGTATGGATCCCATCTTCTGGCCGGGCGGGTGAATCCCGAAACCCTCAAGCCGGAGTGGGTGGCAAACCGGCGCGGCGCGGATTTCGCCGCCATTCTGGATGCCGCCCTGGCGTCTGACGAAATCGCCGGCACGCTGGCCACGCTCGCACCCCCTCAACGGGGCTTCCGGCGGCTGCGCGAGGCGCTGGCGTACCACCGGGAGGTGGCGGCCCGCGGGGGATGGCCCGTCATCCCGGACGGGCCGGCGCTGAAGCGGGGCGACCATGCCCCATCCGTGGCGGCGCTTCGCGAGCGGCTGCGCCTCGGGGGCGATCTCGGCGCGGTGGATGCGGCGGACACCGAGTTGCTGGACGAGGCGCTTGAGCGGACCTTGAAGCGGTTCCAGTGGCGCCACGGCCTGACGGCAACCGGCGTGCTGGACGCCCCGACCCGCGCGGAACTCAACGTGAGCGCGGAAAGCCGCGTGGAACAGCTGGAGTTGAACCTCGAGCGTTGGCGCTGGCTGCCTCAGGACCTGGGCAAGCTCCATATCATCGTGAATATCGCGGCATTCGAATTGGTGGTGGAGGAGGATGAGGAGGCGGTGCTGGCCATGCGGGTCGTGGTGGGACGCCCCTACCACAGCACGCCGGTGTTCAGCGACACGATGCGGTACCTCGTCATCAATCCCTACTGGAACGTGCCCCGCAACATCGCTGTGAGGGAGGTGCTCCCGTTCCTCAAACGCGACCCCGCCTATCTCGCGCAACAGAACATGAAGGTGTTCAATGGTTGGGAACCGGAAGTGCTGGAGATCGATCCCGCGACGGTCGAGTGGTCGTCGGTTGATACCACCCGCTTCCCCTACCGCATCCGCCAGGAACCGGGATCGGGCAATGCCTTGGGGCGCATCAAGTTCATGTTTCTCAACAAGTTCAGCGTCTATCTTCACGACACGCCGTCCCGCCCCCTGTTCGAAAGGGCGCGGCGGGACTTCAGCCATGGATGCATCCGGATCCAGCAGCCGATCGAGCTCGCCACGCTGCTGCTCCGGAAGAATCCGCGCTGGAACCGGGACACGATCCTCCGCGCGATGAATGAGGAGGTGGAACGGAGTGTGCCGCTGCCCAAACCGATACCGGTTCACCTGCTTTACTGGACTGCCTGGGCCGACATGGACGGCACGATCCAGTTCCGCCGTGATATATACGATCGGGACGCGCCCCTTTTGGAGGCATTGAGGGCGCCCCCGCCCTCCATAGAATGAGCGGACGATAGGAACTTATAAGCCCGGGAAGGGGTTTAATGATCATGTTCACAAAAGCAGCGAAGTTTCTTCTTCGATCGTTTGGGCATTTACCGTCAAAACCAACCTGAACGAATCGACAGCCCCATAAGGAACGACGATGGCAATGAACGATTCAGCCGCAAGCAGTGGAGCATCACAAGGAATATGAACCATAAACGCCGCAAGCGGCGGGGAATTCGACCCGTCCCGTTCAACCGCACATCCCGAACCTGCATGAGCAGCCTCGCAGGCGCGGGGCTGGCGTTCGGCGCGCTCATCACGGCTGCCGCGGCTCCACCCTCCGGACCTTCTGCCGCGGCGGCAAGGATCGCGGTCCGGTACCAGGATGAGGTTTCGCCCGGCCGGGTGCGCGCGTTGACGGTGCTCCCCGGCGAAGCCGTGACTTTCGAGGTGGTGGACGGCGATCCGGGATCGGACTATGCGGCGCAGCCGGCAGCCGGCCGTATCAAACCGCTGGGCGCCGGTCGCTGGGAGTGGACGTCGCCGCCCGCGCCGGGCCTCTATCCCATCAAGGTGGTTGTTCCAAATTCGGATGATGCGGTCATCCTGCAGGCGTTCGTCCTCGTCCCGTACGATCGGCTCCAGGGCGAATTCCTGAACGGCTATCGGATCGGCCGCTATCCCGAGAAACCGCTCCGCGGACTCGCCGACTACAGGCTGCCGGCCGGATTCATCGAGGTCACGCCGGAGAACGAAGACGTCCTGGCCTCCCCCCATTTCCGTCTCAAACAATTCCTGTGCAAACAGCCGGCGGGCTCCCGGAAGTACATCGTGCTGAACGAGCGCCTCCTGCTCACACTCGAGTATATACTCGAACGGGTGAACGCGGCCGGCCATCGAGCGACCACGTTCCACGTGATGAGCGGATACCGCACCCCGGCCTACAACCGGTCGCTCGGCAATGTCCGCTACAGCCTGCATCAGTATGGCTCGGCCGCGGACATTTTCATCGACGAGAACGGCGACGGCATGATGGATGACCTCAACCACGACGGTCTCAGTGATATCCGCGACGCGGAGGTGCTCTACCGGCTGATCGAGAACGCCGCAGCCCGGCGGGAGGCGCAGGGGCTGATCGGCGGGCTGGGCAAGTATCCCAAAACGGCCGCGCACGGCCCCTTTGTTCATGTCGACGTTCGGGACCGCAAGGCGCGATGGTGAAGATTTTCCGGTCCGTTTCCGTAACGATTCCGTCTTGACCGCATTCGAATTGGCTTGACATTATTTTTATTCATATCTAACT
>JBFZEN010000141.1:0-7065 GCA_041306805.1 bacterium | reverse complement strand
TCCATTGCCCTTCAACGTCGGGAGACCCCGCACTGATGAACACCGGCCGGGGCGCGCACAGGGCGATCAATTCATGGGCATCGACAGGCAGGTCATCGGCGGCCAGCGGACCCGCGTATTTCATGAAGTTCGGCGCAAACCAATGGTACTCTCCGGATGAGGCCAGGTTCTCCACCTGTTCACCGAAAACACGGCGCAGTATTTTAACCCCGCCCGCCCCGGATGAACCGATCAATCCGATGGCGATGCGAGGCTCATAGGCCAGGGCCACGACAGCGGCCTTGCCGTAGCGTGAAAGGCCCTCAATCGCCACGCGTTTTGCGTCCACCTCGGGATTGGTTTCGAAATAATCCATGGCCCGGCTGGCACCCCATGCCCAGGCGCGCAGCGATCCCCAGTCATCCGGCTTTCGAGGCCGGCCTTTATTCACCAATCCGATGATGCCTTCTCTGAGTCCGGCGCCGTGATCAGCCTGGTAACTGGTCGGTATCAATATGGCGTAACCCCACCCTTTTGACAGGACCTGTTGCTGCCATGGGGGGCCCGACGGGCCGACGGACGGCGGCACGTTCCGATTTTTCGGAAAGATCCAGCCGAATTCGACGATGACCGGCACCGGAGCCGCGGCGGACCGGGGCGTGACAAGGGTCATCCGGATATCGACGCTGATGGCCGGAAATGCGGAATTGTTCACATGCCCCGCGAGTTGCCTGATACGGACCGGATAATCGCCGTCGACCGTGTCCTTTTGGCCGCCCGTTTTCCATTCGACGGCCGGCGTTTCACGCGGCATTCTGCCGTAGATTTCCCTGTCAAAATCCTCGAAAATTTCCAGCCTGCGTTTTTCCCATTGCCCCGGATCGATGACTTTCATGCCGTTGTTGAAAACGAGCGGATCAGGCAGGCTTTTGTATGGCGACGCTTTTGACTCATCGCTGTTGGCGGCGTCAGGCGCCGACGGGTTGCCGGACGGCCCCTTGCGGAGTTCCGAAATGCCCAATAGCTGCATCATCAATCGATGATCCTGAAAGCTCAACTCGTCGATGCGGTCCCGATCTTCCCTGGACGGTTGCGCCGAAACAGGGCTGGACAGCAAAATGCATAAGGGCAAAAAACAAAGCAGTTTTTTCATTTTGATTTTTATCCTGCCGCGAATGATGTCGCAGACCGCGCCGTCTTCCTTGTTCCCGCACGCACGGCGCCTCAATTCGTATGCGGCACCTCGTCAGGGCCCATCGATTGCCTGCTTGTCGGTCGCAGGATTTGAACGATGCACCAACCCGTGAGGAAGCTCAGCGTGCCCCAACTCACGATCATGAAAACCCAGCCCATGGCGGTCATGGTTTGCCCGCCTTTTTCTCGCGCAATGCGGGAGATTTGTGAACAGCCCATATCAGCCCCCCGGCGAAAACAACAATAAGGCCGCGGGCCACCCAGCGCCAGAGAAAGTGTTCGGGCGCGATCCCGGCCATCGTCAGCACGGAGGGGCCCTGCTGGATGGACCAGACCACGAACAGGACCAGAAGGTACAGCGGGGTCACGTATTTAAGCACCCAGAGAAAAAAACGGGGTATGCGGACCTGGGCGCCCTTGTGCATCTCATTCCAGGCTTTTTCCGGCGAGAAGATCCATATGAAGATCACGATTTCGACGAAGGCAAAAAGCGCAACCCCGAAGGTCCCGGCCCAGAAGTCGATTTCATCGAGGGCTCCGGCTTTGAGTCCCAGAATCGGGATATGGGCGGCGAGAAAGACGAGGCCGCAGGTTGCGGCCACGGCCTTTTTGTGGGGCCACTTGAGTTCGTCCTCCAGGAAGGTGATCAACGGGAATGTCAGCGCAAGCTGTGAAAGGGTGCCCGCGATAAAGAGCAAAAAGAACCAGGCCGTGCCCAGCAGCAGGCTCCAGGGCATGTATTGCAGAACCAACGGCATGGTGGCAAATCCCAGGTTAAAGGCCCCGCTTTGGGCCACGGCGACCGTGCCCTGGGGTCCGAAAAAGGCGTAGGCAACGGGAATGGCGATCGTCCCGCCCAGCACGACTTCACCCCATTCGTTGATCATCGTTGTCGATAAGCCGGAGACCACGATATCGTCCTTCTCCTTCATGTAGCTGGCGTAGACCTGGATCATGCCGAAACCCACACTCAAGGTGAAGAAGATCTGCCCGGCGGCCGCAAGCCAGACCTTGGCGTCGCCCAGCCGCGAGAAGTCCGGATTCCAGATGAAGCCCATGCCGTTCCACACATTGTGCTCGGGAACGGCCGGGTCGGGCGCCCCCAGGGTCAACACCCTGAAGGCCAGGAGCACGGAGAGCACGATGAGCACAGGCATTCCCCAGTTGGCGACGCGCTCGACGCCCTTCTGCACGCCCGCATAAAGTATGTAACTGTTGATGGCCATGGTGATCAGGAAGAAGGCGTAAGCCAGGCCGCTCACGCCCAGGGAGGAATGGACGCCCTGGAATTGCGAGAGAAAGCTGGACATGCCCGCCTGGGACGTGATGCCTGCGTACTTGCCCGTCACGGCGAAGTACGTATAAGCGAGGGTCCAGGACTGCACGTAGATGTAGTAGAAACCGACGGCGACGGGCAAAAGCACGCCGAATATCCCGACATATTTCGCCAAAGGGTGGCGCCAGAGAATTTGGAATATCCCCGGGGTGGTGCCGTGGCCCTGCGCCCCTCCCATGCGGCCCATGGCCCATTCGCACCACATCAGCGGCATGGCCAGGAAAATGAGGGCGCAGAAGTAGGGGATCATGAACGCCCCGCCGCCGTTCTGCGCCGCCTGCACCGGAAAACGAAGGTAGTTGCCCAGGCCCGTGGCGTTGCCGGCCATGGCCAGGATCAGGCCTATCCGGGTGCCCCATTTCGCTCGTTCTGACATCTGCGGCTCTCTAAATGATTGTTTTCCTGTTTTGACCGCCGAATAGTTTCTTCGCCTTCGGACCGATAGAATACGATTATTGTGTTTTGCCTGATTGCTTATCTGATCTGTATCGTATCCACGTGATGCATGCCAAGATAAAAAACAGCACCCCGCTGACCCATTGCAGGTAAAAACGATAACCGGATGCCGCGCCCTCCTGAACGGCGAGTGCGGTCGATATAAAATAGCATACCGATGCCATAAGAAATAAGGCCGAATTCAATAATTTGTTTCTCATTTTTTCCCTTCGATCCGCAAGGGGCCACGCTCTTTCCGCCGGCTTGAGCGCCTGATCAGGCGCACGCATTGTTGCGCTGCGTTTAATGCAAAGTATGACTTTCGCCTTCTCGAAGGATGACCACTTTTGCCGATGCCCCGCTTTCCCTCACCCGTTGTGCGAAATGTTCCGGCGTCTGATTCGTCCGCAGAAAAGGCGAGCGCGGCTTGAGGCCCAAATGGATTGGAATGATTACCGCCGGTTTTAAAACCCGCATGGCGCGTACCGCCTGCTTCTCATCCATGGTCATCGGAATCCGATAGGTGGTCACCGGCATCACGGCCGCGTCGAGTTGAAACGTGCGCCCGATATCCTGCATGAATTGCCGATAAAAAGTATCCCCTGAAAAATAGACGCACCGGTTTTCACTTTTGATGATAAATCCCGCTGCGGCAATGAGATGCGCAGCGGGAACTGCCGTAATGCTCGCTTCCCCGATGTGAATGCTTTCCCCCGCTTTTATTCCAATGACGTTCCGTCCGCCGTACAGCTTGATGAGCCAGCGTGTCGCTTTGGGTGAAAGGACGGGAGTAGAGCCGATCATCCGAAGATATTTCCCGTCCACGTGATCAAAATGGCCGTGTGAAATCAGGACACAATCGACATCCTTTAATTCCTGACGCGACGCCGCAGGAATGCCCACGCGCGCATAAACCGGATTTCCCCGCTTGGACCAGTACGGATCCGTAAGGATTTTCTTCCCGGCGGTTTCGATCAAAATGCTGCTGTGCCCGATCATCGTGATACGCATGAGAAACTCTCCCGTGTATGCCCGACACCGTGCATCAACGGACATGCTGATGAGGTTTGCTGATTGCCCGGTCCGAATCCGATCCGTTGTCTGTCGACGCCGGCTTTTTTGCGGCAGGTTTTAAAAGCCGCCGCGTTCGTTTATTTCGCGACGTCCGCTTTTGCTTCGCGGCCATGGCGGCTTGTGTGGCCCCCCAAAGGCACCGTGGTCCGGGAAGCCGTAATTCGCCATTCTCCGTTGACCTGCACCAAAATTTGCGTGTAGATCCCGCTCGACGGGTAGCCTTTCGGCAGCGTTTCGCCGGTGATGCTCCAGTCGCCGTCCACAATCGCCAGGTTCCGCCCGAGAAATCGAATTTGGTCGATGGTCAGATGGAATCGGCTTCCCTTGTAGCTCTTGGACAGGGTCTCAGAGAAAAATGATTCAATTTCCGTTCTCCCTCGAAAGATACCGCCAATGCCTAAAGTGAAGGAAGTTATATATGGAAAAAATCAATGTCAAGCCAATAATCATGGTATGCTTTTTCAGAAAGTATCGTATATATTACCGTTAAAAAAACCATCATCTGTGACGGGTAAATCATTTTAGAACAGACATTGAGCAGATGGAATTCGAATCCACTTCAAGCTGGACCGGATCATGTCTTCGTGAAATATTTAATTGATATGCTGGAAATTTTTATGATTTCTTTATATTTTTCAGGGGAATTGCCAATTGAATATTTATCTTTTATTATTTATTTTAAACATGGCTTGGGAAATAAATGAGGATTCCATGTCTTTGAATATGGCCATTTCCATGGTTCTCGTTTTGCTGGTGATTGCCTGTCTTGTGATCGCCATACTTTTTCCCGAAAGATTTTGAGGTGATTTATGTCGTTTTCTGATTGGCTGCAACTCTTTATTTACCTTGCACTGCTGACGGCCTTGACACCGTTGTTGGGCACGTTTATGGCGTGCGTGTTTGATGAAAGAAGACGGATGCCTCATTTCCCTTTTGGCTGGCTTGAACACGGCATCTACAGAATTTCCGGCATTGATGAAGCCGAGGAAATGACAGCCGCCCGGTATTGCCGCCATCTCCTTATATTCAACGGCATAGGACTGATATTGCTGCTTGCCCTGCAATTATTTCAACGGCATTTACCGCTCAACCCGCGACATGTGCCGAATGTCGGGTTCTGGCTGGGTTTCAACACCGCGGTCAGTTATGCAACCAACACCAATTGGCAGGCTTATTCCGGCGAAAGCACGCTGAGTTATCTGGTACAGTCCTTCGGATTGACGGTGCAGAATTTTCTCAGCGCGGCGACCGGCATGGCAGTGCTGCTGGCTTTCATCCGCGGTATCGCCAGGCAGACCACCAGGACCATCGGTAATTTCTGGTTTGATCTGGTGCGCACGATGGTTTATATCCTATTGCCTTTGTCGCTGATATGGGCGCTTCTGATGGCCGGCCAAGGAGTGGTGCAGTCCTGGAACGCCTATCCGGTTGCGACGACTCTTGCCGGGGGGCAGCAGACCATTCCCCTGGGACCGGTGGCGTCACAAATCGCCATAAAACAATTGGGTACCAATGGGGGAGGATTTTTCGGGGTTAACAGCGCACATCCCTTTGAGAATCCGACTCCCCTCAGCAATTTTCTGGGAATGATTGCGATCCTGCTTATTCCCTCCAGCCTGGTTTTCATGTACGGCCGCATGATCAAAGACAAACGCCAGGGATGGGTATTGTGGATGGTGATGATGGGTTTTTTGATCGCAGGATTGGCTGCGGCGCTTTTTGCGGAGTACCACTCCCAAGGCGCTTCGTGGTTGGCAATGGAAGGCAAGGAACAGCGTTTTGGCATCGCCAACAGCATCACCTGGTCCGTGTGGACCACCGCCGCTTCAAACGGTTCGGTCAACGCGATGCACAGCAGTCTCTCACCCGCGGCCGGAGGGGTTGGCATGCTGAACATGATGCTTGGCGAGGTCATTTTCGGCGGTGTGGGCGTGGGCCTGACCGGCATGATCCATTTTGTACTCATCACTGTTTTCATTGCCGGCCTGATGATCGGGCGTACGCCGGAATATCTGGGTAAAAAAATCGAAGCGTTTGAAATAAAAATGGCCATGATCGCCGTCCTGGCTCCCAATGCGATGATTTTAATTGGATCGGCCCTGGGAGTGTCGGCCACCGCAGGATTGGAGGGCCGCAGCGCTGCCGGACCGCACGGGTTGTCGGAAATTCTATACGCCTTCACCTCGGCCTCCGCCAATAACGGTAGCGCTTTCGCCGGTTTGAACGCCGGTACGCCATTTTACTGCATTGCCTTGGCGCTGGTCATGTTGCTGTGTCGTTTGGCGGCACTTCTGCCGATTGTGGCAATCGGCGGTAGTCTGGCGGCCAAGCAGCCAATCCCCGTTTCCGCGGGGACATTGCGCACCGATTCGCCGCTCTTTGCCTTCATCCTAATCGGCGTTGTCTTGACCATCGGCGCACTCACTTTTTTCCCTGCGTTGTGTCTGGGACCCATACTCGAACAAGCGCTGCTCGGACTCGGGAGGGTATTTTAAGATGGCCGTCGTGCAAAAGAAGATGGAACCGTGCTTGATGAGCAATCGCATTCTGCGAAGGGCATTGGCGGATACATTCCGTAAACTGGATCCCCGGTTGCAGATTAAAAATCCGGTCATGTGCATCGTTTTTATCGGAGCGCTCCTGACCACCTTCATCACGCTTAGGGATGTAGGCCGGAGTCTTTTCAATCCGCAGGGGATTTTCAACCTTCAAATCAGCCTGTGGCTGTGGTTTACGGTTCTTTTCGCCAATTTCGCGGAAGCTGTTGCTGAAGGACGCGGTAAGGCGCAGGCCGACAGCCTGCGCCGGATGCGTACGGATGTCCAGGCGCGTCGCCTGCGCAACGGACGTGAAGAGCCTGCGCCGGCATCGGCTCTGCGCGTCGATGACCGCGTGGTCTGCGAAGCCGGTGACATGATCCCGTCGGACGGCGAGGTGGTTGAAGGCATCGCCAGCGTGGACGAATCGGCGATCACCCGCGAATCGGCGCCGGGGATACGTGAAAGCGGCGGCGATAGCAGCGCCGTGACCGGCGGCACCCGCGGTCT
>JBFZEN010000140.1:0-6520 GCA_041306805.1 bacterium | reverse complement strand
ACCATTTAGGTTTTTCAGTCGACCACTCATCGATGACCCGGCCGGCGACCCCGATTCCGTCGAATGCCATGAAGGCCCGCCACATTTCTTCCAACCAGTGCTCATCCACCGTAACATCGTCATCCGTGAAAGCAATGATATCACCGTTGGCGCACCCAATCCCTCGATTCAGGGCATGCGACTTCCCCTGCCGTGCCTCAAAAACATACGAGACCTTCAAGGACTCGTTATTCCGGGCGAACCTCTCGACGACAGTGCGAGTGTCATCCTTCGAGTTGTTGTCTACCACAACCACTTCCCACTCAATTCCCTCATTATTCTTCAACACCGCCAGGCTGTGCAGCGTTACCTTCAGGCTCTCGGCCCGATTATAGGTGCATATAACTACACTAAAATCCACGGTTCGTCTTCCTTTAAGCCTAAAAATCCGTCATTTTTGTTCAACAATTCGTGGGGCCAGATGAGCGACCCCGTTCCAACTGATACGTTCTTCAACGGAAAAATGAACCGCATTTCTAACCCAAACGAGGTGTTTTCTACTTGGTTCGTGTTGAACGTGCAACGTTACTGAATACGACCCCCTCAACAGGTTGGCGTGAAACTCGACGCAACCTTTGGCACGGCCTGCTTTATTAACGGAATTAAGTGCCGCAAGCGGAAAGTTGTAATCGCAAATCAACAACCCGTCACGTTTTCTGTAAACTAGAAATCCCAGAAGACACTCGTCGAACGGCAAATCGCATGAAACTTTGAATCGCACATAGACCTTCTGACTGGGATCCAAAACGTGAACATCGACGGAATCATTTGAAACCAATCTAATTTCCTCAAACCGGGCCTCTGTATTTTCGCTGCCTTCGATAACCTGGGTAGACGACACATATTCGCCGATGATCCGACCCGTATCACCAATATCCTGCAACACGCCGTTGATCAGGAATGCCGTTTTCGGACACAGGATACTTACGGCCTCCAGATTGTGAGATATGAATATAACCGTCGTCCCTCGCTCCCTGAAGCTGAGCATTTTCTTGAGGCACTTTTCTTGGAACCGAAGGTCGCCCACACTCAAAACCTCGTCTACCAGCAGTATGTCAGGATCCACGTGAGCCGCAACAGAAAAGCCTAAACGCGCATACATGCCCGACGAATACCGTTTCACCGGCGTATCGATAAATTTTTCAAGCCCCGCGAATTCGACGATGTCGTCGTATTTTCGCTTTATTTCCTCCTTCTTCATCCCCAGTATCGTCGCGTTCAAAAAAATGTTTTCCCTTCCGGTAAGATCGGGATGAAAACCCGCGCCGACCTCGATCAACGAACTGATCCTGCCCTCGATGCTCAGCTGTCCGCGACTGGGCTGCAGAATCCCGCTAATGAGTTTTAGAATCGTGCTCTTGCCGGATCCGTTCGGTCCGATTATCCCCAAGACATCTCCCTTTCCAATCGAAAAATCGATGTTCTGAAGGGCCCAAAATTCACGTTTCGACAAGTCGCCGTTGTTGGTTCCTTTGAAGAACAATTTTCTGGTCATCTCCGGTATGAAATCACGCAGAGAATCGAAATGCTCTCCGCGTCTGAATTTCTTCCAAACTCCCCGAAACTCTATGGCTGATGTTCCCATTAGATTCCTTAAATGTTCTCGGCAAACGTCGGTTCGGCTCTTTTAAAAATGATCCAAGCCGTCATAAAGGTGAGTACCGCCATCACGCCTGCATACGTCAGCCAAAGGAAATCAGGCGATGTCCGCAGAACGACCGCTTGGTTTATCGCTTCGAGCAAGGAACCGACTGGGTTTAAGAGCACCACGAAATACCAGCGCCCAAGCATTTCAGCCTCGTAAAAAACCGGCGTAAAAAATATTCCAAAGGTCAATATGGCCTCGACGATATACTTCACGTCCCGGAAATAAAGGTTGGCGCAGGACAGAAACAACCCCAATCCTAACGTAAAGACAACCAATAATCCGAAAATAAGCGGCACCCAAAGGATATGTACGGAAATACCGAGGCGAATAAAAAACAGGAAAATCGTCAGAGGAATCAAGGCCACCGCAAAATCGAAGAGATTGCTCAGAATCGCCGAGATCGGAAACACCTCGCGCGGAAAATAGATCTTCGTGACCAGATTTATGTTGCCCGTAAGACTCGCGGTCGCGAAGCGCACCGATCCGATAAAAAATGCCCAGGGCAGCGATTTGACAGATACCGAGGCCAACACACTCATGTCCAAGGGTCTTCCCGTGGCGATGGATATCGCTTTGCGCACCAGGATTCCGGCAAAGACAATGAGCATCGGCATGAAAATCGCCCACATAAACCCCATGATCGACTGCTTGTATTTGATACGGATGTCCTTCTGGGTCAGCGCAAAGATCAACTGCGTATAATTGGAAGAAATACGGCGTCTTCGTTTAAAAACTCCGTGGTCTCCAGATATCGATTCACTCATACTTTACCACCTGTTTATGCAGCGACACCAGAAAACAGTCGCCCCAATTTTTCCGCCTCGCGCGCCAGGATAAACTCGTTGTATATGATTCGGCGCCCCTTCTCGGCAATTTTTGCGCGCTCGCCTTTACTCATTCTCATCATCTCTTGAATTGCGCCGGCCAGTTTTTCCACATCGCCGGGTTGAACCAGGATACCGCCGCCATCTTTTACAAGCTCGGGAATTCCTGAAATATTCGTTGAAATAACCGGTACCCCTAACGCCATGGCCTCCATCAGCGCGACGGGTATGCCATCTGCCGCCCCGGTGCTCTCAATCACGCAAGGCAGGACGAACACGTCGGCCCGCCCCAATTCGCGGAGCACGGCCCCATGATCCAAGGCCCCCGCGAACTCGACGCATTCGGTCAAGCTCAGTTCCTGAACCAGAGTCTGCAGCCGACCTCTTTCCGAACCATCCCCGATAAGGCGGCCCAGGAAGGGAGCGCCGCGCCCCAAACGGGTGCGAACCATTCCCAGAGCCCTGATCAAAATTTCGTAACCCTTTTGTTTGACCAAGCGCCCGACCGACAAGATTCTGAACGAACCCCCCGCTGAGTTTCGCAGGGCCGTCATGTCGAGCAGGCCCGCGTCGACCCCGCAGTGCACGACGTGAATTTTGTCCCCTGCTAGGGAATCGAATTTCTGCATCAAGTATCTCTTGTTGTAATCCGAGATGGTCACAACGAACTTAGCGTATCGGCACTTGGCCTCGACTAGATCCGCCACGTCGTCCATGAAGATGTCGTGTGCGTGGGCCGTAAAGCTGAAGGGAATCCCGCTGACGAGGCTCGTCAACATGGCATAGCGCGAAGCCAGCAGGGCAAAATGGGCATGAATATGCTGTATTTTTTTTTCGATCAACAGCTTAGCAAATGTGGGGGCGATTTTAAAGGTCGCGACGGCTGAATCACCGGCCCTGTAAGAAAACGTCAACGCCCGCAGGTAACCGACGGGTTCCCTGGAAAATGCCCTCAGATGATCAGCCAAGAGACTGGACCGGGTCGAATGGGCCGTGCACGCACTCAGATAAATAACATCTTTTGCGACCATGTCGACCGCGCCGTGAACAACCTCTTTGAATCCTTCATATTGTCGGCCGTCGAGGCGTGCCAACACCAACACAGGAAACCCCTGCTCCATCAACGCCAAGATTTCATTCAGGACGAAGGTCTGCGAGTAAGCCGGAAAATGGTCCAACATGTAAGCGATGCGTGGAGGGGGCATTTTCGATCGGTCTCTTTTAGCCGATTCAGAGTGAGCGTTTGAGAAACACGGTTGTTTTGAGGTCCGAACCGATAAATTGGGGACGCCATTCGGCTTGGTTCAATGCGCTCAAAAATTCTTCATCCCTGAATTCGGTCAACAGGTACGGATCGGCCACCAGCCACACCCGCCCGCCGTCTTTGTTCTCCAGTATTTCTTTCAAGTGTTCGAGATCATTCACCAAGATGTCACCGGTCATATAGTGAACAAGCCCGCTTTTGGTTTTGATCCCGTAGGTATCGCTCTCTTGCATGACCAGATGGACCCGCAGTCCGCTGTAGTGGCGGTAGATCGACGGCATGTGGGCCTTACACAGGATGACGACCGTATCTTCCGGCTCGACATTGTTCTTTAAGAAAAGCGCGGGCGCCTTGTAATCCTGATGGTAGGCCCCGTAAGGATAAAAATTGTCCGTGGCCTTGGCGATGTGCCTTCGATATTCGTTTTCCCCTGTCTCTTCGCCGAGCTGCCGCGTTTCCGACAAACTGACATCCTGACTGGCGATCATGATCGTCAGCGCCGAGAGGCCCAACACGGCCAGGCGACGCCTCCCTGAGCCTGTGCGGGGCGACCCGATGCTATCGGGAGCCCATTTGGTCGACAACCAGGCGTAGGTGATGAAGATGGCCTGGCAGCAGACCAGCACCACTATCGGGTACACGTGGAAAACATAGCGTGATGAATAATAATAAAATTTCGGGACGCTTGCAAACAGCAAGGGCAGCAGGATGACGAGGTGCGCGTAAAGGAGGGCGTCTTCACACTCATTTCTCAACGCCATGACGGTGAAGATGGCGAAGCTCAGAACCAGAATCGCAAGCAGAAACGGAAACCCCTTCAAAAACCAGGTGGCAAAATAAGGGTACAAAAGAGGATAGTTCCAAAGCACCCAAACGTAGGAAAAACTCTGTGACCCGTAAAAGTGTGCATAGAGATGCCAAAAAAGGATCAGGCCCAGCACGGCCGCGCCCGCGGCGATCGTCCGCCGGTACACGGCTGCCTGTACCGTGCGGTAAAGGATCACGATAAGATACAGCGTGATCAAGGCCAGCAGGAGTTGATGCGCGAAGGCGAATACCACCGCGGCGATCAGGCCGAGGTACAGCGGGGCCCGGTTCAATTCACGGGTGAGGGGCAGGGCCAGATAAATGGAGACGCCGAAAACCAGTGCGGCCAACGTCCCAAACAGGGCGGGCTGATTCAGGTAGAGCTGCTTGAACATGCCGATCGGCGGAGTAAACAGATGATCCATGACCGTTTTTTTCAGCTCGGGTAAGAATCCCAGGGCCGCCTCGCCGCTCGCCGACGACAGGAGGGCCGCCTGGTTCAATGTCGCCGTCATCAGCCTTACCGCCGCCGAATACAGCAGACAGAGGATAAACAGGGCCGCCAGGCTGGCGACGATAGACTTCCATCCCTTCTGCGTTTTTTCGAAAAAAAACGGAATGGCAAAGAGAATCACAAAACTGATGGCGATGGGATGGAAGGTGAAGGCCAGGAACATCGCCCCGACGGTCAAGGGTTTGTACCGCTGTTTGTCGAGCACAAAGCCTTCGTAGAAAAACAAGAGGCTCAGGACGAAACAAAACTGAAGTGCGGTGTACATGCGGGCGTGCCTGGCCGTCTCGATTTCCCAGACCGACAGCATCAACACCACGGCCGCCGCCAGCCCGATGCCGCTCCCGAACAACCTGCGCCCCAGCACCCAGGTCACCACGACGGCCCCCAGGTTGAACAGAACGCTCGGCAACCGCAGGGCCAGCTCGTTGAGGCCGAAAAGCAGGGAACTGGCGCTTTGAAGATAAATCAGCGGCAGGCCTCGCGTGTACAGGCGGCCGGAGGGAACCAGGGGGAAGCCGTGCGCGAGAACCCCCTTGACGGCCATGGCCTGGTGGCCCTCGTCACCCGTCAGGCCCAGAGTCCCCAAGTGCCGCAGCCTCAACCAGATACCCGCCGCGACCGCAAGGGCGATTCCGATCGCAAAAAGCACTTTCAATGCGTTCTCGAAAAAGAGGCCAGGCGTTTGCACGACTCTTTCTATTTGAAGTCCGTTTGTCTTCATAAGATTGGCTTCAGTTGAGTGGCCAGCCTGCGGAACGGGCGCGGCTGCCGTCGACCGGCTGAAACGGCCGAAGATTTCGCCGGCCCATTGCCGTCAAGGCGATGCGGCCCACCCCGGCGTCCTCGGCGGGCTGCCCGCTCGAGAATTCGACTTTCGCCGATTGGAGGGTTAAATTACCTTTTCGACGATATAATCGGGTCGACCCTGGCTGTGGGTGAACGTGATGATCTCTCCCAGCAGGCCGAAGCTGGCCGTCTGGATCCCCAACACCATGAAAAAGAGCGCCAGCAATAGCTCGGCGCGATTTCCAATCGGATAATTGAGAAGCAGTTTCTGGGCAACGATGAAAAGAAGTATGATGACCGCGACGGCAACGAAGACGGCCCCAATCGTGCTGAAAAATCTCAGGGGCTTCCTTGAAAAACCGGTGTTGAAGTAGAGCGTCAAGATGTCGATGACACGGCTGACATATTCCGACAGGCTGTAAAAGCCCTTTTTGCCGCGTTCCTGGTAGTGCGCACACTTTACCTCTTTACATTTAAATCCTTTTTGTGCCGCAACGATCGGCAGGAAGCGGTACATTGTGCCATACAGCTGTATATCTTCCATTATCGAGCGGCTGAATATTTTGACTTCACAACTCAGATCGTTAAACAGTGAACCGGTGAACGTTCTCACGATGGCATTAAAGAGCTTCGACTGA
>JBFZEN010000139.1:0-13206 GCA_041306805.1 bacterium | reverse complement strand
TTTTTCCTCTTCAGCGCGCCTGCGCTCGGCGATTTCCTGCTGTAAGGCCTCCGTTCTGGCCTGGACCTCCCGCTCGAGTTCATCCTGGATTCCTTTTAATTCCGCTTCCGCTTTGTGTCTTTCGTTGACGGACGATTGGACATGGATGCTGAAAAGGACGAGAATGAGGACGATCAACATCCGCATCCAGAAGGCGATATGGTCGGGAATGAAAAAACGCCCGAAAAAATCTCCCCGGTTGAAGACGAATACGTCGCGAAAGGCCTCCAGCGCCCAGTACAGCAATCCAAATCCGAATCCCGCGAAGATGATGCCGAATTCGTTCACGCTCTTCGATACGCGTACTTTTTTGACTTCAATTTTTTTCCGCAGCGCGTGTGAATAGACGCTGAATAATATAAAAATGAAAATCACCAGGATCCGCATCCAAAAACTCATCGCGTCCGGCGTGAAAATGCGCTCGAAAATCCGTCCCTTTTTCAGTAGAAACACGTCGCGAACGGATTCCATGACCCAGTAGAATACGCAGAACAGGATGTTCAGCATGACGATGTTCAGGGTGGGTGACGACTTCCTGGCGAACAGGCCGGCGGACGGGATGCCGCCCAGACCCCTGATCCACCCGCCCCTCTTCAAATCGGACTTTAAAACGGCTTCATTCATGTCACTGCCTATTTTTGACCGGATGGACCTCAGGCGAAGGCGATCTCTTCCTGAATGGCCTTCAGCAGCCCGGCCAGCGTATAGGGTTTCTGCAGAAAACGGTAGCCCCTGTTTTGTATGACCGGCCACTGCAGTTTTTGATCGGTGTATCCGCTGCTCAGGATCACCCGGAGCTGGGGTTTCTGTTCAAGAAATTCGTCGATCAAATTGATGCCGCTTCCGTCGGGAAGCACCACGTCGCTGAACACCAGGTCGAGGCGCGATTGTTCCGCGCCGAAAATTCGGCGCGCTTCTTCCAGCGTTTTGGCCAGAAATACCGTATAGCCGTACTGGCTCAGGGCTTTTTTATTGAACTCGGCGACATTGGCTTCGTCTTCGACCACCAGAACGCGCTGTCCGCTCCCCTGGAGCGTATGGAGGAACGCCCTTTCGTTCTTATCCTCATGCTGCCCTGACTCGACGGCCGGCAGGTACACATGGAACGTGGTGCCGTGGCCCGGTTCACTGTAGACGTTGATCCAGCCTTCGTGCTGCTTGACGGCCCCGTAAATGACGGACAACCCCAGACCCGTCCCCTTGCCGATCCCTTTTGTCGTGAAAAACGGCTCAAAGATATGCTTGAGCGTCTCCTTGCTCATGCCGAGGCCGCTGTCCGAAACCGACAGGCGGACGAACGGACCGGGCCGGGCCTCGGGATCACTCAAGGAATGGAGGTTGTCGACAATGATATTTTCGGTTTGTATGGAGATCTTGCCGCCACCGGGCATCGCGTCTCTCGCGTTGACGACCAGATTCATGATCAGCTGCTCGATGGTTCCCCGGTCGGCCTTGACCGTCCACAAGGCGTCGTCGAATTGTGTGATGACCTCGATGTTCTCTCCGATGAGCCGCTGTAAAATGCTTTGGAGGCTTCTCACCTGCTGGTTGAGGTTGGTGGAAATCATGCGCATGGGCTTCTTGCGGCTGAACGTGAGGAGCTGCTGGGTCAGGTCCGCCGCCCGCTTGGTGGCCGAGCGTATCTCCTTCAAATCCTGGAAAGCGGAACTCGATTTGTCCACCCCCTGCATCAGCAGTTCCGTCCATCCCTGGATGGCGGTCAGCAGGTTGTTGAAATCGTGGGCCACGCCTCCCGCCAGAACGCCGATGGCCTCCATTTTCTGGGCCTGGAGCAGCTGGGCCTGCATCTTCGCATTTTCCTCCTCGGCCCGCTTGCGTTCGGATATTTCCTGCTGAAGGGCTTCGGTGCGCGCCTGAATCCGCAATTCCAGTTCTTCCTGATCCCGCTGCAGCGCCAGATCGCGCTTCTGTATCTCCGTGAGCATGTCATTGAAGCCGTCGACCAGCAGGCCGCTTTCATCCTCGTTCTCTTTGACAGCCCGCACCGAATAATCTTTCTCTTTCGTCACCAGCCTGGCAGTCTCGGCCAGATGGAGGATGGGCCTTAATATGAGGCGTTGGAGCTGGGTGTTCACCCCGAGGGCGACGATGATGGAGAGGCAGAATGCGAAGACGGCGATCCACGCAAGCCGCTTCATCTTGGTTTGAATTTCCACGGCATTGTAGCGGATAAACATGGTGCCGATTGTTTCTCCGTCGAGCGTGATGGGACGCGAGAGCTCCAGATGATTCGCGATGAAACGGTGCCCGATCGCGGGAGCGCGCGCGGGAAACGATTCCATTTTGTCGTTTTCCACATAGGTGGCGAAAAGGGCTCCGTTCGCCTTATAAACGCAGGCCGACACCACGTGCGTCTTGGCACGCAGCGCCATGAGAATTTCCTCGGCGGCCGCTCCGTCATCGAAAATCAGGGCGGCGGTGCTGTTGGTCCCAATGACGTCCGCCAGAACCGACAGGTCGCGCACCATGCCCTTTCTGAACTCCATCAGTTCGAGCGCCACGATCGCCGCACAGACAAGAGCCACGGCGATGACGCTCGTCAGAATGGTGCTCAGCGACAGCTTGTAGCGGATGGACAGATGCTTGAATTCCAGATTGTATTTTGAAATTCTCATGCCGCAAGACCGTCCGACGCTATAAAGTCAACGACAGGGTGCAGGACAGGCTCCTCTGCACGTCAGTCGGCACCGACGTGATCCAGTTGGCCAGGAATTCCGGATGCCTTTTTTTCAGCAGGTTTTTGCCGGTCAGGGACAATTCGAGGCCCTGCACGGGTGAACAGCCGATGCGTGTGTCGATCTCGAGATAGGATGGAACACGGTTCAGGCGCGCGCTGGCTATCCGGCCCACGGCCCGGCCCGTCAGGTCGAATTCGACGCATCCGGCCAGTTCCATGCTCGAATGCACCGTGAATTGACTGGCAGGGCTTTCTTCTCCCATGCGCAATGCGTCGAAATTCAGGCTGCCCGAATCGAGCGATGTATTCAGCGCGCACCGGGTATACCCCAACCGCAGGCGCCACCAGTCGCGGGGGGACCAGTCGGCGGCCGCTTCCACTCCGCCGGCCCGTGCCGACAGTTTGTTGCGAAACACGACGGGTTCGGTGCTGCGAAGATGGTGATAGCGGTTCACGTATGCGGCGACGTCGATGTACAGCCGTTCTGTCGCGTAATAATGCCATCCCCATTCAAATGCGACCAGCTTTTCGCTCAAAAAATCGCGGTTTCCCTCGACCAGAAGGTGGTGCAGGTCTTCTTCCGTCCGCGAGGGCGTGCGAACGGCTCTCGACACGGCCGCCCAGACCGAATGCCTTTTGCCGATTTTTGAAAGCAGCCTCAGGCTGGGCTGGTACTCGAACCCCGAGAAATCGTTGTATTCGAATTTGGAACCCGCAGCCAGCCGGAGCCGGTTTTTCAGGAACGAAATTTCGTCCTGAACAAAGGCGCTGGCGACGCCGTAATTTCTCTCCCATGGATTGTAAATGATGTACTTGTTTTCTTCGATCTGATCGGCCGTATGCCTGTACCCCACCCCCCAGACCATGTCGAGCGCGCGGCCGGCCCTCAACCTGTGCTGAAGGTCGAAATCAACGGTATAGTACGATCCGCTGACGGTGACCGAATCCTTGCGGACCACCCGGTCGACATAAAACTGGAGAATAAGGTCGGAAGCAGGCGAAAATACCCGTGTGAAGCGCCCCAGCAGATTGCCTCCCGATATCGGAGTGGGGTACCCGAATCCCCGGATGGCGAGAACGGGAATCTGCAGGGTGGAACCCACCTGTCCTCCGTACGCGTCACCCTGAAGCGTGAAGGATTTGCCCGTTTGACGGTCCCAGTCCATTCTGAAACCGCCCCGCAGCACATCCCAATTGTCGGCGGCCCTGGAACCTTCCTCGAAAACCGATGCACCGCAGTCGAAGTATTTCGCATAGATCCGGTAGGCGAACCCCGAACGGCTGGCGCCGCCGTAGCGTGCCCCGCCGAATTTTTTCTGTTCGGTTCCGCCTCCCGCGTACGTCTCGAACCCCCGGGTTTCTATCGCCTTCCGGGTGACGATGTTGATGATGCCGTTGACCGCATTGGCGCCCCACAGCGAGGCCCCCGGCCCCCGTATCACCTCGATCCGGTCGATGTCGGGCATGTACACGTCCTGCGCTTCCCAGAACACCCCCGAAAAGATCGGAGAGTACACGCAGCGCCCGTCGATCAGCACCAGCTGTTTGTTGGCGAACAGGTCCATGAATCCGCGCGAACTGATGGCCCATTTATTGGCGTCGATGCGCCCGACACCCACGCCGGGCACCAGCCTCAAGGCGTCCGGAATGGTGGTCACTCCGGCGCGCCGGATGTCTTCGTTGGTGAGCACGTAGACGGCGGCCGCAGTCTCGGACATTTTTTCGGGTCGCCTCGAAACAAGGGTCACCTTGATGCCCATCAAATCCTCAAGACTCAATTCGGTCAGATCCACCTCTTGAGGCACGGTTTGGCCCAGAGCGAATGACATGCACCAGCCAGTCCATGCCAGAACGACGCCCCATCGGCGCGTCCCGGCGAATCGTTTGAAATGAAGGGATTGATCCATTTATGCCCCGTTTCCTTTTACGGATTTTCTTTTAACGCCCACAGCCAGGTTCAGCAGTTTTGAACTCAGTTTCAGACCGGCGTTTTCAGCCGCATCCGCGTTGATTAAAAAATGAACCCTGTCGTCTATCATCACGAATTGTATCATACCCCGGTTGTCCGTGAATCCCTCCATCTCGCCCACGGTCAACGTGCTGGCGCCCCTTAATTTTTCCTGGATCGCGGCCCAATCCGGCCTTTCCGAATTCGAAATGAAAAGCAAATGGCAGAACACAAGGTCGCCCGGGTCGTCAAAACGCCGTATTAAAATTTTCTTGTTTTTGATGCTTTTGGACCCTATCAGCCGGTCGAGAACGGGGCCGAAAGGATCATTTCCCAGAATGCCGATGCAAAAACAGCTTGAGGTGTCCTGAGTCGCGCCGGCCGGCCATTCCACAAATTTAGCGAAATTAAATAAAAACGCGGCTTTGACCTCGTACTCTGAAACCCGCATGATTTCCTGCGCGCGGCTCGGCACCGCCGCGAAAAACAGGGACGCGATGATCAGGAAAGGAAAAAACCTTTTCATTCAAACCGTTCCTTGGCTTGGCAGGAATAACAGAATCAGATCAATTTGATTTTATCATTATTTTACAATATTATGCAAATCATATACCAGGCTGTGAATTCAGCCCAAAAAATTGATTTGCGGGATATTGTGCTGTTAAAATAATTAGAATAGGATTGTAGAAAATGGGATAGTTGCTATATTTAAAATATTACCAATAATTTACGTGATCAACAATCAATTGCTTTTTGATTTACGCCCATATTTATCATAATATATGACAAAGTATAATAAATATGATATTTACCTGCCACCAATCCTAAATATCATAAAAATCGACAATTCTATCGATACAGACTCTGATTCAGAAAATGAAATAGTATCTCAATTTGAAATGAGCTGTTCAAAACCAGTACAACCTGTCCAGCTCGGGAATGCGCTCTTTCATACTTTCATGAAGGTCTTCCAATTCGTTGATTTTTCCTTCGAACCTGTCGGCTCTGTCTTCCAGACGCTCCGCTTTGGCTTCAAGTTCGGCCTCGGCTTCCTCCATGTCCCTGTCGAAATCATCCGAATCATAGCCGGGAAGTATCATGTGGAAAACTCCTCCAACGGCCTTCAGGCCGAACGCGGCTCCTTCGATTCCGACTTCGGCGCCGGCGGAAGCGATTTTTCCGACTTCATGCCAGATTGATTCGGCCCGCTCGCGGTACTCGCGCACCAGGGCACGCTGGTCCCCGTCCAAATCCGCTTCTTCGCCGTTTACGATCAAACGGTCGTCTTCGGTGATCTTGACCCATCCGCCGCCGTCTTCCCTTTCTTCGACGTAAACGGACCCGTGCGACAGGAACACCTTGGCATGGTCGTGTATGTCAAAATGCGGTTTGCACGGATTGGAGCGGTGCCGGTGCGGCCCTTCGGCCATAGCCGAAAAAAACGGCACCAGAACGGACAAAACGAGAACTGCTTTTACTTTCATGGACTGATCCTCCCGTATGGAGTTTTTCTTCTTAAGAGGATACGGAAAAACCGCGGATGGGTTTCATCAAAATTGGTTTGGGGATGATCTCACCCCGGCCTGTTTTCCTGCCCGGCGAATGACAACGGCTTATCCACATGTGTTGATCGGCAGCCCCCGCCGAGGCTGAATGGGACGCGTGCAATGGTCAATGAAGGATGATCCGGTATTTTTCTACCAGACGAACGGGATTATACGACAATTTGGCTTTTCTCAACCCCGCGAGGCCGAGATCCTGCTCACGGTTGACGAAGGGGATGGACGCCCATTGCTTTTCGCAGAACTGCTGGTTGATCACGGCGAACAGTTCGGGGATTCGCAGATCGGCCTTCTCGGCGTGGATCACGGCGGTGTCGCGGTTGAGCATTTCCCCGAAAGTGAATGCCTCGATCTGGCCGTTGATCAGAATCGCGCCGCCCTGGATCAGAAGCGCGTCGAAGTGCCGAAGGGCCCGTTTCACCGCCTGGGTCTCGGCCTTGAGAACGGGATGCTTGCCGCATTCGCGCTGGTCGCACCATTTGTCCACCACGTCCAGGCATTCGTTGGTGTGCCTGCCGGTGAACGGAACGTACTCGGACCGGATTTTCCGGGCGAAACGGTTGATGTGGTTTTTCTTGTCGTGAAACTTCCTGCCGGCCAGCGAGATGAGATCCTGCGTATGATACACGTAATCGAAGTGGTCGCGCTGGGGCTCGGCGACCGCATGCGCCAGGTTTCCCATTTCCGATGCGAGCCCGGCGTCCGCCCTTTCGATGGCCGGCCGCGCGACGCCTTTTTCGCCTCGCAGCCATTCGAGCGCCGCTGCGGCCGCTTCCCGTCTTCCGCAGGGACCGACCGGGGGCAAAAAATGAGGATCGCCGTCATGGGGAAGGCACAGGAACAGAAGGCAATCCCCGTGCGTGGTCCATTCAAATCCGTAATGGTCCTTCCACATGAACATATTGGTAAAGGTCATTTCGGAAGTGGACGGACCGAACGCGAGGAAACGTTCACGGATGAAATCCCTGTCTGAAATTTCGACCGGCTTGAATCGGGGAAATGCAACGGGGACCGCATGGGTCGGCGCACCGCCTGTTCCGAATCGTTCGTCCGCGGGCGGTGCCGTCATGATGCAGCCGCCCTGACCCGTCCGGCGTAGCGCGCCGCCGCCCGGATGGCCTCGATCATGCTGGTCTCATTGGCCAGGTTCTTCCCGGCGATGTTGAAGGCGGTGCCGTGGTCCACCGATGTCCGCAGAAACGGAAGACCCATGGTCAGGCTCACGGTTTTATAAAAGTCGAGCGTTTTGGTGGCGATATGGCCCTGGTCGTGGTACAGCGAGATCACGCCGTCGTAGACGCCCTCTTTGGCCAGGTGGAACACCGAATCGGCGGGGATGGGACCGGCCACGTTCAGCCCCTTTTTCCGCGCTTCCTGGATGGAGGGCGCCAGAATTTCCTTTTCCTCCTGTCCGAACATGCCCTCCTCCCCGCCGTGGGGGTTGAGGGCTGCGACGGCCAGTTTGGGGGAGGCGATGCCGAGCTGTTCCAGAAAACCGATGCAGCGCGGTATGGCCGCGTCGAGTTCTTCCTTCCGCAGCGCCCGGGCCACATCGCGGAGGGGCAGATGCCGCGTGAGAAAGAAAACCCTCAACCGGCCCGTGATAAAGAGGGTCGTGGTCTCGGCCGAATCCGTTTGATGCTTCAGAATTCCCGTGTGGTCCAACTGGCGGCAGCCTCCCAGCTTCAGGGCTTCCTTCTGCAGGGGTGCCGTGGCGACGCCGTCTATCCATCCGGCCAGCGCCCAGTCCAGCGCGGTTGAAAAATAGACATGGGCCGCCCTGCCGCAATCGCGCGACACCTTGCCCATGGTCACGGGTTGATGGATCACGTTTCCCGGCACGAGCTGTATTCCCTTCGCTCCGCGGCCGATGTCTTCCTTCCCCGCAATTTCATGAATGGGAGCCTTTTGACGCGCGATGTCCATGGCCTGTTCGAGCACGGCCCTGTCGGCGAACACAACGACGCGCGTCCCCGGATATTTTTTTTTGAGCAGGGCCTTGATCACGATTTCAGGCCCGATGCCGGCCGGATCGCCCACCGTGACGCCGATGACGAGCGCTTTTTTCATGAATTCCTTTCCTTCAATTGGATTGCGGCGACCGGTTTCAGGGCGTCATGGACTGTTTGCCTGTTTCGACGAGCAGCGCGGCCACCATGGCGAGCACCAGGCCGATCAGGACCATGACGCCGATCACCATTCCGATCAGGGCCGCGATGTCCTGCTTGAGCGTGGTTCGTCTCTGCCTGACGTAATCGGCAATGAGTGTGTCGTACAAAAGCTTCCCCGCAAAAATGACGAAGAACGTAATGCCGACAACCACGCGCGTCAGGGGAAGTCCGCTTTCGGACAGGCGCGCCATCGGCCACAGGCACCACACCACGGCGGCCCATTTCAGAAACTGCAAAACGGTCATCCAGATTCCCTTTGAAAAAAATCTGGACTTCAATGCATGCATCCGGGATTCCGTCAAAACATCCTCCACGACGCCCTGGCATCGGCCCAGAACGCGTCTTCGATATGGTTGACAGCGGTTTTTTCGCCCCTCTGGTCGACCGTGACCACGTCGAAACGGCATTCGGTGGTCTCGATGCCGTTTTCCGTCAGATACCCCATGGCCGTGCGCGCGATCTGGCCCTGCTTGCGCCGCGTGATCCAATCTTCCGGGTCGCCGAACGAGTCGCGCTTCTGCGTCTTGACCTCGATGAAAACAAGCACGTCGCCGTCTTTGGCGATGATGTCTATTTCGCCCCTGCCGTAGCGCCAGTTGCGTTCGATGGTGAGAAACCCCTTCCCCTCGAGAAATTGCCGGGCTATCTCTTCTCCCGCGTCACCCGTGCGCTTGCGCGAATCTCTGGCGCCGGTGTCTGGCTTTTTTTCCGTATCCGTCACGGACGCATTTCCCGGAGGAAGCCCGTCCCTTCGAACGGTCCCGACGCTGACCCGCCCTGTTCCGCTGAAACGGTCAATGGGTGAATATCCTCAAGATGTGTAGAAACATGGCCACGGCGATGCCGGCCAGCGAGCACGACGCGATGCCCACGGTTCTGGAACGGACCCACCCGCTGATGCCGAGGCTGATGATGAAGAGAAACATGCTGAAGACGAAAATTCCGGACAACAGCCGGTGCAGGCCGGGCAAGGGGTCTGAAAGAGCGGCCAGGCTTCCGTTTTGCGGGGCTGAAATGACCATATGCAGCACGGGAACTCCCAGGGTCCAGCCCAAAACACAGATCAGAAAACCGACGGCCGAAGCGATGGCCAGAACGGCTGTCCAGCCGGCGGCGCGTTTTCGGGACGAAGCCGTCAGAAAGACGGCGATGAACCCGAAAATGAAACCGCCGATCACGGCGCTGATGAACGCCAGTTGGCGGAAGACCTCGATCATCATTTCAGGCGTCATGTCAGGTCCTGTTTGAAGGTAAAACTTTTACGATGTATCGGACACGGTCCGAACCGGCGCAGGGCCAAAGCGTGGTCCCGGGTGCCGTAGCCTTTGTGTTTCGCGAAACCGTATTGGGGAAAGAGGCGGTCGAATTCGACCATCATGCGGTCCCGCGTCACCTTGGCGACGATGGAAGCCGCTGCGATACTCATGCTCAAATCGTCGCCGCCGATCAGGGCGGTTTGCGGAATGGCCAATCCGGGAATGGGATACCCGTCCACCAGCACGTGCGCGGGTTCGATGCCCAGTCCCGAGAGGGCCTGCCGCATGGCCTCGTATGTCGCCTGCAGAATGTCGATGCGGTCGATTTCTTTTTCAGAAACCGTTCCCACGGCCGAGGCCGCAGCGCGCCGGAGGATGACCGGAAAAAACGATTCTCTCTGTTTCGCCGTGAGTTTCTTGGAGTCGCGGATGCCGGCTATATGGTCGCCGGTGAAAAAGACCACGGCCGCGGCGACCACCGGCCCGGCCAGCGGACCGCGCCCCGCCTCGTCGACGCCGGCCACGAAACGCACGCCCTCAGACCACAGGCGTCTTTCGTATTGAAGACGGTCCGTTTCCTGCGCTTTCATCGTGGACAATGTACCAATTGAAAGCCGTTTTTTCAAGGGATTTTCATGGTGAAGACGGATGGAATCGAATGGAAAGAGGCGGACGATTTCTCTCTGACCGGTACTTTTCCGTTTTTAAATCAAGCCGGGCCGGCCGGCGGTTTTGCCCATATCTGGATGAGGTGGAGTATCGTTTCCACGGCTTTTTCCATCACCTGTACTGACACCCATTCCCTCTTGCTGTGAAAATTCTGCATGCCCGCGAACAGGTTGGGCGTCAGAAGCCCCATGAAACAGAGTTTGGCGCCGTCCGTGCCGCCCCGGATGATCTGGAGCTTCGGTTCAAGGCCCGCCCGGCGGACGGCCTCGAGCGCGTATCGGACGACGCGGGGATCTTCGTCGAGTTTGAACCGCATGTTGCGGTACGATTCCCTGATGTCCAGGTCGATGACGGCCCTGGGGTAATTGGCCTGTACCTGCGACTGCACTTCCTTCAACCTGCGGCGCTTGGCTTCCATGCCTTCCATGTCGAAATCCCTGATCAAAACCTTGAGCGTGGTCTTTTCCACGCCCCCCTCGATGACGTAGGGATGCAGGTAGCCTTCGCGTTGTTCCGTGCTTTCCGGCGCCGGGTCGGCCTTGAGCGCCGCGACGATGTCGGACACGACGCGCACGGCGTTCACCATTTTCCCCTTGGCGTAGCCGGGGTGCACGTTCCTTCCGTTCACCGTGAATGCGGCGGCCATGGCGTTGAACGTTTCGTTTTCGACCTCGCCGGGCGTGCTGCCGTCGACGGTGTACGCGAAATCCGCGCCGAAAGCCTTCACGTCGAAATGGGCCGTGCCGTTTCCCGTTTCTTCGTCCGGCGTGAATCCGATCCGCAGGGTAGGCCGGGGCCATTCAGGATGCTCCCGCAGGGTTTCGAGCGCGGTCATGATTTCGGCGATGCCCGCCTTGTCGTCCGCACCCAGCAGTGTCGTGCCGTCGGATGTGACGAGATCGTGGCCGACGACTTGCGACAGCTCGGGGTTGTCCGCGGTGGTGATGACCTGGTTCTTGTCTCCCGGCAGAACGATGTCGCCGCCCCGGTAATTCTGATGGATGACCGGTTTGACGTCCCGGCCGGACACCTCGGGCGAGGTGTCCACGTGCGCGAGCAAGCCTATCACGGGCGATGGAGACGGAATATTGCCGTGCCACGTGGCCGTGACGATGCCGTATTCGTCCATTTTCGCGTCGGCCAGGCCCAGCTCCTTCAATTCCCCGGCCAGCAGCCGCGACAGGTCCTTCTGCTTTTCCGTGCTGGGATACCGGTCCGCAACATCTTCGCATGACTGGGTATCGATCTTAACGTATCTAATGAAACGCTCCAATAATGCATCTCGCATGGCAGCCTCAATGTTTGGTATATTGGTACGGGATATTTAGTTCCGAGTTCTTGGTTCTGAGTCCTGAGTTCTGAGTTCTGAATATCTGGTTATGGGTAATGGGTCCCAGGAAACAGGAATGAAATCTTCTAATCTTTTAATCTTCTAATCTTTTAATCTTCTAATCTTCTAATCTTTTAATCTTCTAATCTTCCAATCTTTAATCGAAAATCCGATTTCCCATTACCTATTACCGATCACCCATGACCATTCTTTTCTATGAACTTGGAATTTCTTTATAGGCTTACCCTGACATATTCCTTCCCGAATTCCTTCCCTTTGGCGTCGAACAGGCCCCGCAGGTGGTCGTCCATGGTGAAATAGAACACCTGCCATCCCTGTCTGGCCAGTCCGGCCGCCGCTTCGACCAGCCTTTCGCGCCTCTCCCAGTCCGAGTATTGGAACGCGTCGTCCAGCATCAAAAAAAGCTTGTCGCGTTTCGACAGCATGGAGGCGAATCCGATGCGGAGCGCGAGCAGAACCTGTTCGCGTGCGCCGGTGCTCAAGTCCGAAAAGTTGAATTCCTGGTAAGCGTCGCCGACCCTGAGCGCCTCGCCGTCCAGCGCCAGCCTGTCGTAGCGGCCCGTCATCGACTTCAGCATGTTTTTGACCGCCGGGGCGTTCAGGCCGGCCTCGATCTTGGCGTTTTCATCCTTTCGTATGGATTCGGCCGCCTGCACCACCGCGATCTTGCCGAGCATTTCTGCCGTCAGGTCGCGGTACCTCTTTGCGACCTCCTCGCGTTTCGATTCCAGATTGCAGATCAGTTCAGGCCATGAAATCGATATGGCGTCTGTCGTCTCACGCGATATGTCTTGTTTCAGGTTTTCGAACCGTTTGTGTATGTCGGCGAGGTTGGTTTTGATTTTTTCCAGCCGGCCGGACAGATTTCTTTCAAGTGCTTCGTCGTAAACGGCGCCGGGATCCCTTTTTTCGTATTGCTTTTCGTCCACATTCAGTTTGCCGTGTTTGATCTTTTTATCTAGAATCCCTTCTGTAAGAATTCTTATCTGCTTCTCGATTTTTTCCAGAATCCCGTTCCATGTTTCTGGTTCCACAGCTTTGCCGGACAATGATACAAAACCATTTGTGGTTTCTCGTCTTAGGGATTCCAAATCGTTTTCGCTCTCATCGATCTGTTCTTTAAGCGTGACGCTTTTCATATAATCGTTTTTGATGCCGAACAACTTCTCCTCGAGATGGGACAAACCGGACAATTTTACTCCGAACCGGCTTTCGAATTCACCGCAAAGCGCGTCCATTTCCTTCGACCGTACCGCAAGTTGCACTAAGGCGCGCGCACGGAACAGGTAAAGGGCGCCACAAACCAGGGCCGCAACCAGGAGCAGAAGGGCTGGAATCAGGTATCGCATCGATTGCAGTGCGATGGAACCGAGCACGAAGACCAACGCGGTCACCTGCCAGGCCACTCCAGGACCGGCTTTTCGCTCGTTCTGCATTCCACGGTACTGTTCCCGTGCGCGTTCCAACCATTCGTAATGAAGGCTTTTCTTCTCCACCTCTTTCTGTTTTCTG
>JBFZEN010000138.1:0-8180 GCA_041306805.1 bacterium | reverse complement strand
GCTGAAATGCCCCGCCACCCAGCCGCTGGTTCCGACGCATATGTGGAGTTCGCCTTCCCTGATCGCCCCCGATCCCACAGCGGCAGAACTCAAATCGCCGGCCCCGTTGACCACGGGCGTGCCCGGCAACAGACCGATTTCGGCGGCCGCCGAGGGTTGAATGCTTCCCACAACGGCTCCGGACGGCTTGACTTCAGCCAGGCGTTCGGGCGTGATGCCGGCCAGCGCGCACAGGCCGCGATGCCATGTGTTCCTTTTTTTCCGTGAGTCCAAAAACCACCAGAGGGTGGCGATGTCGACGGACGTGATATACGCCCCGGTGAGGCGGAACAGAATAAAATCTTTTACATCGACGAATTTGTGCGTTTTTTCGAACAGGGCCGGCTCATGCTCACGCATCCAGAGAATTTTACCGATCTGGTCCTTTCCGGTCTGGCCCGGGCTTCCGCCCGTAATCCGGAGAAAATCGATGAGCCTGAAAATATTATAACCCAGCAGGCGCGGCGGTTTCCACAACTGTTCGCGAAGCGTGTTGGCGCTCCTTCCGTCCAGCCAGCTCATGGCCGGCCTGACCGGGACTCCGTTTTTGTCCACGGCGACCAGGCCTTGGGTCTGCGATGAGAAGGTGATGCCGACGATGTCTTTGGGATTGATGCCGGTTTTTTTCAGGACGTCGCGCGTGGTGGCGCATACGGCGTTCCACCAGTCCCCCGGATTCTGTTCGGCATGGCTTGGCGCCGGATGGGTCATGGGGTAATGCATATTGGCGATGTCCACGATGTCGCCGTGAACCGTGAACAGGGCGGCCTTGTCGGCGCTGGTGCCCATGTCGTGGGCCAGAATGTATTTATCGGGCATGACGATGTCCTTTCGGTTCCGGGAAAATGTCAGAGGGATAAACCTGAATGAAGAAAAGTATCGAATTTTTTATAAGACAGCAAGCATTATTTTAGCAGTACTATTCTTGCCGACAGAACCATTCAGGCTTCAGAACCCACGGATTGCAGGGCTGGTGTATAGGAGGGGTATTCACTTTTGAGATGGGACAACGCTCTTTCGGCCGCGGTTTCGTTGTTCAGACGCGTCCTCAGAATCATTGCAGCCCGGTGCAGCACCTTGGGGCGGTAGGAGCTGGAAGGGTACGAATTGATGAAGCAGTTGTACATCCTGACGGCTTCCATAAAATCCGATTTTTCCTCGAACACCATGGCCAGTCTCAGCAGGACGGTCTCGGACAGGGAGCCGAGCAATTGATTTTCCCGCACCTCCTGGATCAATGACGGAATGCCTTCCGGGGCGTTCTTTGTGATCAGGAGGCCGAGCGCCGCATTGTACATGAGGGCCGCCTCGCGCAGGCGGCCTTTTTCACAATACAATTTAGCCAAAATCAGCCGCGCTGTGACATTGCCCGGATCATCGGACAGGGTCTGCCTGATTTGGGGTAAAAAGCCCAGCACCACGCCCGACCGGCCGTCCAGAGCGGTTTTGCGCAGGGCGAGCAATTTTTCGGGAGAGAGTGCGGTTTTTCCAAGGTCCATGGATGGCATGGGAATTTTCACGGAATCGAATCCCTTGGATGTGAGTCCGACGACGGCGCCGAAGGCGAATCCCCCGATATGCGCCCAGTAGGCTGTGCCTGACATGCTGCTCCATTTTGCCCCGACGATCTGTTCGGCCAGCCAGACGGGCAGCCAGATGCAGGCCATCACGGCGAATGTCCCGAAGAAAGGGCGGAAAGGCAAAAAATAATACGCGAACCTGATTTTGGTCCTGTAATGCCGTACCATAAAAGCGCCCATCACCCCCGATACGGCCCCCGAAGCGCCGATGCAGGGGCTGTCACTCCCCAAATTCATGGCCAGGTGCATCAGCGTGGCGCATAGTCCGCACACCAGGTAAAAAATGATGAAGGTTTTCCACCCCCATTCATCCTCGATGTTACAGCCGACGATCCATAAAAACAGCATATTGAAAAAGACGTGCATAAAGTTGGCATGAAGAAAAATGGAGGTCATCATGGTGACCGGTTCAATACGGTTGGGTTTGAAACCCCAGCGGTAGAAAAATGAGGATTTGTAAGAATCCATATACTGAGTATACAGCGCGGACCAGAGTTTAAAATCGGTCGGTTCCATCATGTCCTTGAAATACCGATCCGGGGCTTCGCCGATTTTTTCAGCGAAAGACGGATCTTGCTCCATGATTTCGCTGTATTTGTATTCAATTTTGAACATCGCATAACGGATTTCGGCCCTGGCCTGGTCCTCGGGACCGATTATCCTGCTTGTGAACACCCAGATGAGCAGGTTCAGGATGATCAAACCCATGGTGAAATAGGGGAGTTTTTTTGTGTCGGTTTCGGCTCGAATGGGAAAAATCATCCAGTTTCCATTCTGTTTTTAATAAAAATAAGGTAAAAATTACCGGAAATGATCTACATGAACAGGGGGAGCAAAAGGCAGGCCAAAATATGTAAAAAGTGATCAAGCTGCGTTGAATGCAATTTCCCGGCCGGGATGCCGTCGCGTTCAACCGCTGCGTTCTTGCGAATTCACCGTTCGCCTAGGGCGCGTTTTTTCCATTCGTCGCGAATGGAGGTCATGATGTCCAGAAAACGCGCATCATTCCGCATCGCCTTGAAACTGGGATCGTTCTCAAGCCACGGGTATTGCTTGTAACCGTATTCCTTCGCCTTTTCCAGCCATTGAACGCAGAGACCGGGACGATTGATCAGTGAGTATACAGCCGCTACGGCGACGAACAAGGAGGCCTCGTCGTGAAGCGCGGGAATAATATTCATTTCCAGTTCTTCAAGGGCTTTGCCGGATTTTTCCTGTTTTGCGTATACCATCGCCTGCACCGCGCGTGAAAAAAGAGCCGCTTGTTCCTCCGGAGATCCCCTGTTCAGTTCGGCCTGCGCACCGGATAGATCATTCTGGAAAAAGCGGGCCAGCGCCAAAACAGGGTGCACGTCCAGGATGTCGGGTTGGGCGGCGAGCGTGCGCCGCAAGACATCCTCGGCTTCGGCGTAATGACGAAGCCCGATCAGGACCAAGGCCTTGCCGGTGGAGGCGCGGGTCTGGGCCGGATTCAGTTCGAGCGTTCTGTTGAAGACGTCGAGTGCGGGAAGATACAGGCCGAATTCAACGAGCACGTTGCCGAGACCCAGCCAGGCCTCTTCGGCGCTTGAATTGAATTCAAGCGCTTTTCGGTACTGTTCTTCAGCCTGCTGCAGGTTGCCAAAACCCTGATACACGCGTCCGAGAATGAAACGGGCCCGGGAGCAGGTCGAATCCATCTGCAGGACTTTAAAGGAGGTTTGCTGGGCCAGATGAAACCAGACCAGATTTCTGTCCCATCCATTGTCATAGACGGCGAGGTAGGTCTTCCCCAGCCCGAGCCAAGCGGGTACGAATGTGGAATCGGATCGAAGGGTTTTTTTAAAACTCTGCACGGCCAGGTCGGCGGCTATGCGGTTGTTTTTTTTCAGATACCGCTTTCCCTCTAGATAGGCGTTCATGGCATCCTCCGAAATGGTGTTCCGGTTCATGCCGGTTTGGAACGCGACGGCCAGGTGCAGTTTCTGAAGGAGCGTATCGGCCGTCCGGTCGGCCGCGATAAAAAGCGCTCCCGGGTTTATGCTGAACGTGTTCTCCCACAGCTGTGTCCCTTTTCTCACGTCCACCAGGTGCACAGTCAGGCGCATCTCCGAATGAATCCACTCGCTTTCACCGGTCAGCATGTAATCGGTTTTTTGTCTCAGGCGCTGCGCGGCCTGGTATGAATCAGCACGGACGACTTTCAATTCGCGCGCCTGGGACAGCCGCGCAACCACCTCGTCCGTCAATTCAGCTGCGAGAACGGACTGGCCGGAAGGAGAACCCGGCGGCCGGGCAAACGACTGAACCACAAGGGTTTTCAGCCAGTCCACCGTTGTCACGTCCGTGGACATGCGGGCCGCTTCACTGCGTACCATCACGGATTCATCGGTTCCGGATTTTTTCCCGCAGTGAACCAGGAGCACGAGTGCAAGCAGGAGCAGAGATCGGTTACGGTGGCTTGTCATGACAGGTCCCGTCATTTGAGGATGTTTTTCAATGCATCCAGATATCGATCCATTTCCGTTTTGGTGCGCTTCTCGGTGACCGCGATGAGCAAACCATCGCCGGGTCCGTCGTCGAACCTCGAGAGGTCGATTCCTGCGAATATCCGCTCGTGCCGCAGGGCCTCGATGATTCTGGCCGGGGAAACGGGACAGTGAACGGCGAATTCCTTGAAAAAAGGCCTGGATGAGAGCAGCCTGAATCCCTTCAATCCGGTTATGCTTTTGGCCAGGTAATGCGCTTTTTGGAGGCACAATTCCGCAACTTCTGGAAGGCCGGCTTTACCCATCAGGGCCAGATAAACGGTTGAAGCCAGGGCGCAAAGCTGCTCGTTCGTGCAAATCGACGACGCGGCCTTTTCGCGCCGTATGTGCTGTTCACGCGTTTGAAGTGTCAGAACGAATCCGCGTTTCCCCTGCTTGTCCCGCGTTACGCCGACCAGCCTTCCGGGCAGGCGCCGGATGAGTTCCTTTTTGACCGCGAAAATCCCGATATAAGGGCCGCCGAAAGACAGGGGGTTCCCCAACGGCTGGCCCTCGCCCGTGGCCACGTCGGCCCCGTATTCGCCTGGAGGCTTGAGAAGCCCAAGAGAGATCGGGTCGACGGATACCGCGAACAGCCCTCCCGCAGAATGGATGGTTTGCCCGATGGTTTCCACATCCTCGAGAAAACCGTAAAAATTCGGGTGCTGAACGAGAATGCCGGCCGTTCCGGCGCCGGTCATCCGGCGCAGATGGTCGAGGTCGGTCACTCCGTCCGCCGCGGGGATTTCCTGAAGCGAAATGCCGGCGCGGTGGCAGTAGGTTGAAACCACTTTCCGATAAAACGGATGAACCGTTTTCGATACGAGCAGGATTTCCCTGCCGGTATGGCTGTTCATCAACAATGCCGCTTCAGCCAGAGCGCTGGCCCCGTCGTACAGCGAAGCGTTGGCGGCGTCCATGCCCGTCAGCTCGGCGATCATGGTTTGATATTCGTAAATCGCCTGAAGCGTGCCCTGGCTTACTTCGGGCTGGTAGGGAGTATAGGACGTGTAGAATTCAGGCCGCAATAAAACATGACCGACGGCCGCCGGTATGAAATGGTCGTACGCTCCCCCTCCCAGAAAACACGCGAAATGACCGGCATGCTCGTTCTGAGAGGCCAATTCCCCGAGCCGTTTGGATACCTCGAATTCGGACAGGGGGTCGGGCAGCTTCAAGGGTCCCTTGAGGCGGAGCCCGGCGGGAATGGATTCCAGAAGTTCTTCGAATTCCGTGACGCCTATGGTTTGAAGCATTTCCCGGCGGTTTTTTTCTGTCATGGGAAGAAAAGGCATGGGATTGCACTCCTTGGCGGCCGTTCCGGACATCCCCGGGCGCAGTCAATAAAAAAGACCACGCGGAAAGCCGTCCGATCAATTTGCAAAAATCAGTCCACATTGTCAACGGAAAACGGTTCATGCGCTTTTTGCGGTTTTGTCCAGAGCGGCTCTGGCTGCGGCCTCGCCGGCAGTCCATCCGGTCGAGAAGGCCGCCTGCAGATTGTATCCGCCGGTGTCCGCATCGAGGTCCAGAATTTCTCCCGCGAAATACAATCCCCGGACCTTGAGAGATTCCATGGTCCGCGGGTTGATCTCCTTCAGGTGAACACCACCGGCCGTGACAATGGCTTCGGATATCGGACGGGGCGCCCTGACTTGGAGGCTGAAATCCTTGAGCCATTTCAGGAGCCGTTTCCGTTCAAGGGCTGAAATCTGGTTCGCCGGTCGCCCGGGATCGATCGCCGTCATGTCAAGGCAGACCGGGATCAATTTTTGGGGGAGCAGTTGTTTGAGCAGATTTTTTGCGTGCAGCCCCGGATGTTCCCGGATGTCGCGCAGGAGTCGCGCATCGAGTTTTTTCTCATCCAGGGCAGGTTTGAGATCAATGGAAAGAAACGTCCTTTTTTTTGTCCGGAGCGCGTCCACGACATGGCGGCTGAGCGAGAGCACGGCGGGACCGGACAGACCAAAATGGGTGAACAACATCTCTCCGAATTGTCCCGTCTCGCGTTTCCCGTCGACGACCACCGAGACCTGCACATTTTTCAAGCTGGCTCCCTGAAGTTTTTCGGCGATGCCTCCAGCGGTTTCAAGGGGAACCAGGGCCGCTCTCACAGGAACGATCGTATGGCCGAAGGATTCGGCAAGCCCATATCCGTCTCCGGTTGAACCTGTTCCCGGATACGACATCCCGCCCGTGGCCAGAATGACCACGTCCGCGGCAATGGTTTCGGGTCCGTCCGGGCCTTCGATTTCAACGGCGGACAACTCCCCGGACCTGGCTTTCAGGCGGGTGGCCTTGGCACGGGAGCGGATCGTCACGCCGGAACGATGAATCCACCGCAACAAGGCGTCGACGATATCCGATGCCTGTTCGGACGAAGGGAATACACGCCCCCCCCGTTCACGGACGGTTCTGACGCCCAGATGATCGAGATGCCGAAGCAGGTCTTCTGAGAAGAACCTGAAGAAAGCCTGACGCAGAAAGGGACCGTTCCTGCCGAAATGGCTGAGAAAATCTTCCAGCGGAGCGATGTTGGTGAGGTTGCAGCGTCCCTTGCCCGTAATCGATAGTTTGACGCCGGGACGGGGATTTTTTTCTATCAGGGCCACGGTGGCGCCGAGTTCGGCTGCGCGTCCGGCGGCCATCAGGCCGGCGGGGCCGGCCCCGACGACGATCACCTGAAAGGGATTCATGATCGAGGAATCAGAAAACCAGAGTTACCATTTTTTCAATTTCCAGAGCAGCACGAAAGTCATTGTCAAAATAAAAGCGCCGCCCGTGACGAACCAGAACATCAACGGGTGCTGCTGGTGCGGAATGGGCAGGTTCATCGAGAAAATACTGACCCACAGGGTGGGAACCATAAGGCATATCATGATGATGTTCAGCGCCTTCATAAGGACATTCAGGTTGTTGCTGACGACCGACACCCGCGCGTCCATCAGCCCCGACAGAACCTCGGAATAAATTTTCGCCTGTTCATAGCATTGGCTGTTTTCAATGGCAATGTCATCGAGCATTTCGAAGTTTTCGGGGGTGAATTCGAATTTGGACGCGTTGGTTTTCAGTTTTTCGATGATGCGTCCGTTCGAAGAAATGGCGTTGAGGTAATACACCAGGCTTTTTTCGAGCGTGAACAGATTGAGCAGTGTTTTGTTTTCCATGGCCCGGTTGATCTGCTGTTCGAGGTCGTTGCTGCACATGTTGATGACCTTCAGGTGCTCCTCAAAATGAAAAATGGAGCGGTAGATCAGCCTGAGAATGATGTCCTGCATGGAGCCCACCTTGGAGAATTGGCGGCCTTCGAACAGGGGGATTTCATCGGTCAGCACGATAATCATTTTCTCCTTGAAGGAAAAAATGCCGATGGATGAGATGTTGAACAGAAAGTTGTCGGTCGGGCTGTACCGTTTGGGCCTTTTGATGATCAGGGCGGTGTGGTCGGGCTCGAATTCAAGGCGGGCCGGTTCATTGGGATCGAGCGCCGAATACAGCGTGTGTTCGTCAATTTTGCAGTCGTCGATGAGGTGGCGTTTTTCCTTGTCGTCGGGATCGATGAAAATCTGGATCGGACATTGATCACCGCTTCCGTCCAAGATTTTATTGCCGCATATTTCCATGACTTTCAGCATGGCCGCCGATCCCTCAGGTGATGACCACTGAATTTTCACAGGCGCCGTACGGCGATGAAACGTATTTGTCGGCTTTCCAGTCGTTTTCCCATGTGTGGTCGTCGATCAGAAAACGGTACTGATATTCCTTCCCCTTCTCCAGTTCCAGCACCACCTTGTATGATCCGTCCTTGCCCTTTTTCATCGGCGTGGCATGAATCTGCCAATGGTTGAATTCGCCCACCAGATAGACGGATTTGGCGTTTTTCACCGCTTCTTTGGGCAGGTTGAAGGTGACCCTGCGGACGGTTTTATTCTTGGATGCCTGTTTGTTCAAAGCCATCACGTCCTCCTTTTTAAAAATGAACGTACCATTATACAAAAATCGCGACACTCAATCAAGAAAAAAGAAACCCCGTTCCCTGAAGATCGGAAGAGCG
>JBFZEN010000137.1:0-3394 GCA_041306805.1 bacterium | reverse complement strand
GCTGAACGGGCATCCTTCGGCCTGGGCCGCTTTTGATTTGTCGGGAGATTTCAGATGTGGGCATGCATCCAATGTCATCCATTGAGCAGTTGTCGGTGACGGCCAGGGAAGCGGCCCAGATCGGCGGAATCAATTTACTCAAAGGCTTCCGCCGTCTTAAAAAGGACCAGGTGCGAATGAAGGGTTCCGGTGATTACGTGACTGAAATGGACCACCGGTCCGAGGAAGCCATCATCAAGCGCATCAAACAATCCTTTCCGGACCACCGCATCCACGCCGAAGAATCGGGGGAAGACGGCTCGGAATCGAGCACCCGCTGGTTCATCGATCCGCTGGACGGCACGACCAATTACGTGCACGGCGTGCCCGTTTTCAGCGTTTCAATCGCCGCTGCCGTGGACGGGGAAGTCGTGGCCGGCGTCGTCCTGGACCCCGCGCATGAGGAATTGTTCTGGGCGGCCAAAGGGGAAGGCGCATTTTTAAACAACGATCCCATCCGCGTTTCAGACAAAAAGACGCTCAGCGAGAGCTATATCGCCTCGGGGTTCCCCTGGCGTTCCAAGGAATATCTCGAAATGTATCTGAACTCGTTCCGCGTCCTCTTTTCCAAATCGTCCGGCGTGCGGCGCATGGGTTCGGCGGCCATCGACCTGGCGTACACGGCCTGCGGCCGTTTTGACGGATTCTGGGAAATGAAATTGAAGCCGTGGGACATCGCGGCCGGGGTGTTGATCGTGCGGGAAGCCGGGGGGCTGGTCTCCGATTTCCGCGGGGGGCAGGACTTCATGAAATCGGGGAATCTGCTGGCTGCCAATCCGAACGTGTTTCCGGAGATGCTGACTGTGGTGAAAGAGCACCTGGGGGGAGTGGTGTGACGTATTCAGAAAAGAAGCACCAGGGAAAGGAAACGTCATGCTGAAGTTGAAACACGGCCTGCTGTTCCGGATCGGTTGGTTCCAGAGAAAAAAGGTTGATTCAATTAAATGAATCGGCTGAAGAAACAGACAATTCCCGGGAGACGTTCATGAAATTCAACACCCAATATCTGTGGTTTGAAACCCAAAAAAAGCGCGAATTAATCAACATCACAGAGAAAGTGGAATCGGCAGTCGAGAAAGCCGGCATTCGCGAAGGAATGGTTCTCGTGTCGGCCATGCACATCACGGCCGGAGTGATCGTGAACGACCACGAGCAGGGTCTGTGGAAAGACATTGACGAGTGGATCGAAAAGGTGGCCCCGTACAGGGCCGATTACAATCACCACCGCACCGGCGAGACCAACGGTGACGCGCATCTGAAAAGTCTTCTGGTGCATCACCAGGTGGTTGTTCCCGTCACCGGCGGCAAGCTGGACCTGGGTCCATGGCAGCAGATATTTTACGCCGAATTCGACGGCCTGCGGAAGAAGAGGCTGGTGATTAAAGTGATGGGGGAATGATGAAAATGGTTTTTTGTCTTTCCCTATCCATGATTCGGAATTGATTTATTATTTTTCCTCAGACCACAGCCCAGATGTCCCGTACCAATTCCCGAAATGGTTTTTCCGTGTTGGCCCTCAGGCTGATGTAACAGTTGTCGCAGGTGTTGGACTTTGAAAACGCCTTTTTCATTTCCCCGTGCGTGGCGAAAGCCGTGGTTTTTTTCATGGCGCAGGGGCACAGCGAGCCGTCGGGATTGACGACCAGGGAACGGATTCCCGCCCGGCATCGGCCCGCCGAGGCGTTGTTCGCGAAAAAAGAATAATACCGGTTCATCACGGCTTCGGTCGAGAAAAACCGGGCGCCCTTCCGCCTTTGCTCGATCAATCCATCCAAAATTTTTCTGAAAGCCGCCAGGTCCTCGGAAGACGAGATGAGCAGGTCGCTGTTGCCGGTGCGGCCGGCCGTGTACATGCTCAGGTTGTACCTGGCCCCCCAACGCTGCACCACGGCCAGCATGCCGGGAAGGGTTGCGTAATTTCTGCGATGGACGGCCGTGATCATGGTGATGTCATCATTCCCCCTGGCCGTGAGTCCGGGGATGAGGTTGTCCAGGCGGGCGAACAGTCCGGGCACCCGGCGGTTTTCGTCATGCCGTTTATCCGGATAATCCAGTGAAATCGAAAACTGGTCCACGCCGGACCGTTTCAAGTCGTCGTAAATTTCTTCAGTCAGCAGGGATGCGTTCGTGACGAACACGATGACGGGCAGGCGTCCCGGATTTTTCTGCCTCCGGACGATATCCAAAATATCCTTCCGCATCAGGGGTTCGCCGCCTGAAATCTGGACCACGAGCGGACGGATTGAATCCACGATTCGCCTGTATTCCCCGGGCGAGGCCTGTTTCTCGTCCGCAATCGCCTCCCCCTTGTCGCAGTGAAGGCAATTGGCCGTGCAATTGTGCGTGACTTCGATTGAAATGGCCCACGGGTTCCCGAAGGCGGTGTTCCATATCCAGCGGGCGGGGCCTTGAAACAGCATCATCGGTTTGATCATGTTTTGTCCATTCGAGGGCACCGGATGAATTTTATCAATATAAGAAACGCGGTCAAAAAAACAAAACTATTTGCCTGAACCGTTTTATTCGGCATCCGGCGCCTACAGCCGCGGCTATATCGGGTGATGTATGAAAAAGGATGACGGCCCGGTTCCGGATTCCGCCGGCCGGGACGGTTTTCACTTGACGCGGCGCGGGCGATTGGGTATATTAATCGGTTTACAGGTGGCGGCTGTTTGATGCGCCGGATCACGTGAAAAGGCAATGGCAAAATGAAAAAATACGAATTCAGTCCGTACGTGCTGGCCGCCGTGCTGGCGCTTGGTTCCGCGGGAAGCGGGGTAAGGGCGGATGAATCGAACACCAGGGGGTATTTTTACAACGGCCGTTCCTACGGTTCCGAATCGCTTGTCAATCCCGTCACCCTGGTGCTGCAGGGCACATACGGCATTCTCCAGATGGGAAACCGGTCGAAGGACCCGTCCGTGATTCCATACCGGGACGGCTGGATCAATGTGTGGGACAACCTGCTGCATCCCGTACGCAACATCCGCGAGTACGGGACATGGGAATTCTTACGGGAACAGGTGGTCCCGTTCAGCATCAACAATGAAAAAGCCTACTACTGGCCCAATTACACCCTGCACGTGGTGGGAGGCGGGATGAGCTACCGGATGATGGTGGAATGGTTTTCGCGGCACAAGTATCCGCTGCCCGCCGGGTGGGCCTTGTGCACCATAAGCGCCTACCACCTCTTCAACGAAATCGTCGAAAACAACAATTTCAAAGGCAATAACGTGGATCCCATCGCCGACGCCTACATTTTCAATCCGATAGGCATCGTCCTCTTCAGTATCAATCCCATCGCGCGCTTTTTCGGTGAAACGCTGAACCTGTCGGACTGGTCGTACCAGATCGG
>JBFZEN010000136.1:0-3206 GCA_041306805.1 bacterium | reverse complement strand
GGGTCACGTCATCCGGAACGCGCATGCCCCTGTCGTAATATTCCTGCACTTCCTTGTACAGCGCCCAGGCCTGGGGGATGCCCTCCGGATTTTTCCCCGTCCCGTCGCCGAGTATCCGGCGCTGGTCGCGGACGATTCTTTCCAGCAGGGAGATGTTGGCCTGTTCGCTCATGGGTTCGTCGCCGTCCCCGCGCATGCCGACGGTCACGACGCTTTCGTTTGATTTCATGCGTTCGATGCCCTGCCTCCAGAATTCCTGCAGCGCCTTCTCGTTCTTGTCGTAATTCCACGGCCCCGAACCGTACCGGCGCCATTCGTCGTGCGCGCGCATCATGGGTTCGTGGTGCGATGTTCCGATGACCACCCCGTATTCGTCGGCCAGACGGGCATTCTCGGGATCGTCATCGTAAAAAGCCCTGCCCCACATGGCCGGCCACAGAAAATTCCCCCTCAGGCGCAGAATGAGCTCGAACACTTTTTCATAGAAAGCGGAGTTGAATCCGCCGAATTTCCCGAACACCCAGCCGGACAGGGCGGGCGCCTCGTCGTTGATGAACAGGCCCCTGTATCGGACCGCCGGCTCGCCACTCGAATAACGGCCCGATCTGACATAGAGACAGGCGCGCTTGCGGGCGGGCACGTCGGCCCACCAGACCCAGGGAGAGACGCCGATATTCGCGGAGAGATCGTAGATGCCGTACAGGGTCCCCCTCTTGTCGCTTCCGGCTATAACCAGAGCCCGGTCCACGCCGGGGACGGGGTCATCGACCGCCTGGATCAGGAACGTTTCCAAACGGCCCGATACGGCCGACGCATCGATCTTGCGGTTTCGCACGAGCGCGTCGATCATGGGATTTTTACCCAAAGTGCCGGCCAGGACCACCTCTTTGACGTCGGGCAGCGTATCCAATACCACGGCGGGGCGGGCCCCGGTCACGCCGGCGATATCGGCCTGCAGATGCTTCAGAATCCGGACCACTCCGGGGTAGTCCATCGAGCTGGCCACGAGCGGGGCGGACAGGCCGGAAGCGGAAAGCGCGAATGCGCCTTTCTCTTTCTCGTCCAGGATGTACGTCCGGCCTTGGGCGCCCGGAACCGCCGGCGCCGGCGATAAAAGGATGGACATAAAACAGGCCAGGACGATTTCATGGCGTGAATGGCAGCAGGCCGGTGAAGCATGGCTGCGCTTCGGGGAATTCGATTCGGGTTTGTTCATCGGCCGGGTCCGTTCATTGAAAGGGTGATTGAATTCCGTGCCGGCGGCATTTCAACGCGGGCCGTGGATCCGGAATTGTCCGCCGCACTGAAGCAGGGCCAGCATGTAGAGACACCCGTCGTAATACCGGTATTCATCCTGCGGCACGGGAAGGTTCCACAGTTCCGCGACGAATTCATTCCGGACGGGATCCGTGGCGGCCAGGCAGGCCGCCGCGTTCATGGCCACAAGGCCGTCGCTGTGGCCGTCGTCGAGCTGCTGTCCATCGAGCGTATACTGGCTGCCGTAACGGCCCATTCCCCGGGAATGAAAAAACCGGAGCATCCTGTTCGACTGCTCGACGGCCCAGGGGTCCGCCTTGAACCAGGCATAATCCACGGCTATGTTCATGGCCGTACGCCACGCGTCGTACCTGAAATCGCCGTGCCCGCGGTTCCATGGATCGACGGGCGAACCATCGAAATCGGCGTAATCGGGGGTCAGACCGGTGGACGGATGCGCGGCTTTCTTCAGAAATTCGCGGCTTGACCGGGCCGCGTCGCGCCAGAAGTCGTTGTCCTGATCGGCCCATCGCGCCCACAGTTCATAGAAATGCGGCAGGTGGTACGACGGATCCGTGAAACCGGACAATTGGACGGTCGGAACAAAGACGACCTGCATTTTTTTTCTGTCGAACATGTTCACGATTTTGCCGTTGCTTTCAGGATTGGCATCCTGATGGAGCATGGAGCCCAGAATGGCCCTGGCTTCGGCCCTGTAATCGAATATTCCCTTTCCATCTCCCCATCTGGCGGACGCGAAAAAAAGCGCCGTGACGAACCATTCTTCGCCGTCCGAAGCCGAATTGAAGTCGATCGTGCTGCCGTCCGTCCTGCAGTGCCAGGCAAAAAAATTCCTGTGCGGTCCGCCGGCGTGCTGCATGTGCGTTTTGGCCCATTTCCACAAATGGTCGAATTCCTTTTTCCTATCCATTTCGACGGCTATCATCATGCCGTACGACATTCCCTCGGTCCGCACGTCGCCATTCAGAATGTCTTTGATATAGGCCATATCCGGTTCGACGGGGTAGTATATCCGCTGGGAATCGTCGTTCCCGTAGAACAATTGGGTGAAAGCGCCGTCTATTTTGGCTCTGATTTGCGTTTCACTTTTCCCCAGACATTCCGAAAAAAGATTTGTAACTATTCCCATTTGAAAAGCCCCGACCTTTTTGCAATCTGTTGAACTCGAAGATGCGGCATTCCAGGGGAGAACCGGGAATGCCAACCCATACGCCGTCGATATCAGGAAAAAGATGAATGGAATAGAGGCATGTCTATTTTTCATCTGCGTCCTTTTGTATTCTAGATTGACATTAGAAAAATATTTAATGGGTATAAATATTATTGAATCGTTTCAAATTTAAAAAAAGCAGGTTTTAAAGTCAAGCAGAAAAATTAAAATGCTCTTTTTACTTTTAAATATGAACCCGTTGAATGGTCAGAAAACCGATTTCATTTTTAGTTATTATCGGATTTTGAGCAAATAAGTCCATTATTTCAAGGTTTTACCTGTCGATTTTATTGATCTTTCCATAAAATTTCTATTGATTTTTCCTTCGTAAAAAAGTATATTATATATCAAATAAAACCGGTTCAATAATACATGTAATTTGTGCTTATTTTCCAGATGTGATGGATCACTTTCAGCTCTTTGTTTGTGTTTTTTAATATACTTATATCACGTGCTCTGTCGCTTAAAACAGAGCCGTTTATCGACTCGGGAGAGAATGAATGAAAAGAATCACGATAGAAGACGTGGCAAAGCAGGCGGGAGTATCCAAAGGGACGGTATCCGCCGTCATCAACGCCAAGAGTACGGTCAAAGCGGGAACGCGCGATCACATCCTGGAAGTGATGAAGGAACTCAACTTCCGTCCCAGGGGGGTGGCGAGGAATTTGAAAAACGGCACCCAGGACAGAAGCGTCGGAATCATCATCAAGGACTTGAA
>JBFZEN010000135.1:0-8292 GCA_041306805.1 bacterium | reverse complement strand
GCAACCGGCTTGCCGGGATGGATGCGTTTTGGGGCTTATCCACCAGCACCATCGCCCTTCGCTGAACCCAAGCCGGAAATGGAGAAACAGGCGCTTAAGAGGCAGTCCGAGATATTGCAATCAGGGCTGGATTTCATTAAGAAAAGGCTCGGCGAAATCGAGACCGAAACCGCGTCTGAATAAGAAAAAGGAGGCAATTGATGGAAACGAATAAAGAAACGCCGAACATGTCGATGCCGCGCATCGGAGACAAGGCGCCCGCGTTTAAGGCCGTTACAACCCAGGGTGAAATCAATTTCCCCGGGCAGTTTCTGGGAAGCTGGATCATCTTATTCAGCCATCCCGCCGATTTCACGCCGGTCTGTACATCGGAGTTCATGACGTTCGCTTCGATGGAAGGAGAATTCACCAAAGTGAACTGCAAACTGGTGGGGCTTTCCATAGACGGCCTGTACAGCCATATCGCATGGCTGCGTACCATCAAGGATAAAATCGAATACAAAGGCATGAAGAATGTCGAAGTCAAATTCCCCCTGATCGAAGACATCACCATGGAGGTCGCCAAGGCGTACGGGATGATACAGCCGGGCGAAAGTTCCACCAAGGCGGTGCGCGCGGTGTTCGTAATCGATCCCAAGGGGATCATACGCACTATCATTTACTACCCCCTCAGCTTGGGACGCAATTTCGATGAGCTGCTTCGTGTGGTCATGGCGCTTCAGACAGCCGATGTTTTCTCGGTCGCAACTCCCGCCGACTGGCGGCCGGGCGACGACGTCATCGTCCCGACGGCTGGATCCTGCGGCGTGGCCAGGGAGCGCATGGACGGGAAACAGGATATGACATGCCACGACTGGTTCTTCTGCACCAAGAAGCTGGCCAAGGAAAAAGTGATGGACACAATCCAAAAACAAAAATCGTCATTAAAGTGATTTATAACTCCGAATCCGACTAGCCCCACGAAGTGACGACCGTCAAGGAGGACTGTTTGTGAAAATCGCATTTACAACGTCGGGCACCGATCTGAATGCTCCGGTGGACAGCCGTTTCGGCCGGGCCCCGAAATTTCTTGTATACGACCTTGACAACGAAACCTTCGAGGTGGTCGACAACAACCGGAATTTGAACGCGGCCCAGGGTGCGGGAATCCAATCGGCGGAAACCGTGGCCCGCCTGGGCGTCCAAGTTCTGGTGACGGGGCATTGCGGACCCAAGGCCTTCCGCGTCTTGTCTTCCGCCGGAATTAAAATTTACAGCGTTGCCGCCTCAACGGTCGAGTCGGCGCTGGAAGCATTCCGGGCCGACAAATTGACGGCAATTGAAGCGGCCGATGTGGACGGTCATTGGGTGTGAGTGATCCCGGCTGGAATCATACACAGCCGGCGCGTCCGCCGGGAAGAGAGGTCCGTTCAGCCGGTCTATACCGATGGCTGAGGGGGTGGGATGAAATTTTTCCTGATTCCAACGAAGGATTGGACGAGGCGGTGAAGGCGCGCATTCAATCAGAAAGGATGAAATATTGAGCAGGAGAACGGATTCAAAAACGGATTCTTCCTGGAGATTCATCCCCAACGGAGTTTTTCTGACCAAGGGGGTGGGAAGAAGCAGGGAAAGGCTGGCTTCGTTCGAAGAGGCGCTTCGCGACGCCGGCATCGCACCCTACAATCTGGTTTCCGTCAGTTCGATTTTTCCCCCTAAATGCCGGCTTCTGCCGCGCGCCCAGGGTCAAAAACTTCTCCGGCCGGGACAGATCGTGTTCAGCGTCATGGCCCGTTCGGACACCAACGAGTCGCACCGTTTGATCGCGGCCAGCATCGGCATCGCCATTCCGCGTAACTCCGCCCATTACGGCTATCTTTCCGAACACCACTGTTCGGGCATGACCGAAAAGGCCGCCGGGGATTACGCCGAAGACCTGGCCGCCCAGATGCTGGCATCGACTTTGGGCGTGCCTTTCGACGTGGACAAAGATTACGACGTCAGAAAGGAGCAGTACCGGCTTGGAGGGGAAATCGTGACGACGCGGGAAATCACACAGACCGCCGAAGGAGACAAACGCGGGCTTTGGACCACGGTGCTGGCCGCGGCCGTACTGGTTCGGAGGGCGGTTTGAATCGAACGCCGGCAGGAAGAAACCGGCAGGAAGAAACGAGGGCTGATACATGTTGGATTTCCGTGGCCTCGGGAAAAGGGGGCACGGGAAAGACCACGGTTGCGGTCAACCTGGCCCGGGCGATGGGTGTTCCGGTTCAGGTGGCCGACTGCGACGTCGAAGAACCCAACGCGCATTTGTTCCTCAAGGGACGGGCGTGTAAAAGTGAAATGGCCACCGTCCCCGTTCCGAAAGTGGATGAATCGATGTGCGACGGCTGCGGCGAATGCAGCCGGTTCTGCCAGTACCACGCCATCACCGTTCCGAGGGCAAAGCCGATCGTATTCGAAGAACTCTGCCACGGCTGCGGCGGATGCATTCTTGTTTGTCCCAGGAAGGCAATACGCGAAGAAAACAGGCGGATCGGGGTCGTCGATACCGTTGCCTCAGGAAATGTCGTATTGATTCAGGGCAGGCTGGACATCGGCGCGGCCATGGCCGCGCCGCTCATCCGCAAAGTGAAGGCCGGCTTGAAAAGCAGCCTGGCTGCCATACTCGACGCGCCTCCCGGAACTTCATGCCCGGTGATTGAAACACTCCGGGGATCGGATCTGGTCATGCTGGTGACCGAGCCGACACCCTTCGGTTTGCACGATCTCAAGATCGCCTTGGATATGGTACGCGAACTCGGAATTCACTTCGGTGTTGTCGTCAACCGTATGGGGATAGGCGATGACCGGGTGCATGCATTCTGCGGGAGCGAGGGTATCCCCGTGATTCTGGAAATACCCGACGACCAGCGCGTTGCCGAGGCCTATTCGAGGGGTCAGCTCATTGTGGAAGTCCTGCCAGAATACCGGGCTCTTTTCGAACGCCTCCAGTCATGGATACGGACCTGCCATGTTTCCCACAGTCACGGGCGGGCGAAAAAGCCCGCCATTTCGAAAGGCGGTTGATTGATGCCGACATACGAATACGAATGCCGAAAATGCGGAATCCGCTTCGAAAGACAGCAGTCCATAGCGGACGCGCCGCTGGTTCAATGTCCCGAATGCGGGGGCGCAGTTCGACGCCTGGTCAGCGGGGGGGGCGGCTTCATTTCCAGGGCCTCGAACCATGGCGGAGGAAGGCAAAAAGAAGGCGGATGTTCGCTGGAATCGTCGGGCGCCACCTGCTGTGGACGCGGCGAACGCTGCGCGAAGCCGCCGTGCGGCGGCAAACGTTCATAGAGGCCGGTGACATGGCGACGGGAAACCATTCTGTCGAAAGATGGTGCGGAGAGATAAAATGAATCCATGGACCACCCATGACGCCGAATATGAGGCCGTGCTCGGCCGCCTGTCGGCGATCGCGGAGCAGAACGGGTATGCTCTCAACAAGGACCGCAAACGCGTCGAGAAGGTCGTGGGGCTCATGACCGAGAATTTTGTCTCCACCGGCGATTGTTATTGTCCGTGCAAACAATCCCATCCGCTCAATCAGGCCGCAGACGCCTTATGCCCCTGCCCGACCTGGATGGAGGAAATCGGAAAAACCGGTCACTGCTCTTGCAGTCTGTTTTTCAAGCGAAAAGAAGGGAGGAAGGCGTCATGACCAGTCCCAGGAAGGTCGAAACCGACCACGGCATCCAGGGCGATTTGGATGCGGCCGTTTACGATGCCATGCAAAGAAACCTGCGCGACCGGGGGTGGATCGAGACGGATTCCATCATAAAAAGCGGGATCATCGAGGGAAAAGCGCTCGAGATCGGCCCAGGTCCGGGCTATCTCGGCCTGGAATGGCTGAAACAGACCGAGGGCACCACATTGAACGGTATCGAGATCAGCCCGGACATGATACGCATGGCCGAAAAAAACGCCGCGTCGTACGGTCTGCGCAACCGGGTTCTGTACAGAAGGGGAGACGCGGCCGCCATTCCCCAGGCCGATTCGGAATTCGACGCCGTATTTTCGAACGGATCCCTGCACGAGTGGTCGAAACCGAAAGATGTCTTCAATGAAATTTACCGTGTCCTCAAACCCGGCGGCCGGTTTTTCATCAGCGACCTCCGCCGCGATATGTGTTTCGCGGCGCGATGGTTCCTTTACCTGGGGTCAAAACCCGTGGCGATCAGGCCGGGCCTACTCACGTCGATCGCGGCCTCTTACACGCCGGGGGAACTGAAGGCCTTGGCGTCGTCTTCCCTGCTCGCGGGCGCGGCGATCAGGGCCAATCTAATCGGAATCGAGATGACGGGACAAAAAACCGCCTGACCATGGCGGGGTAACCGGTGAAACCAGTCCGCTTCCCGATCGAGAGGAAAACATGATCAAGATCGGAATCATACGCTGCCGGCGCCGGCGTTTGAAGTGATGACCACTGCTTTGATATGAGGATAGAAATGCGGTTGTTTTTCATCCTGTTTCTCGGATTCTGCAGTATATCAGGCCTTGCACGGAGCGGAATTGAACAGGGAATAGCTGCCGGGGATAATCCCGCAGGCATTGAATTTGTTTTCATCCAGGGCGGTTCATTCGAGATGGGAAACGTGTCCGGCGAAGGAAGGGACGACGAAAAGCCGGTCCATACCGTGACTGTATCCGGTTTTTATCTGGGTAAAACCGAGGTGACCGTGGCCCAGTACAGGATTTTCTGCAATGCAACGAATAGAAAGATACCCCGGAAGCCGGAATGGGGCTGGCAGGATGACCATCCCGTCGTCCACGTGAGCTGGGACGATGCCGTGGCTTTCTGCACCTGGGCCGGATGCAGGCTGCCTTCCGAAGCGGAATGGGAATATGCGGCAAGAAACAGGGGAGAGCGGATACGGTATTCGTGGGGGAACGCGTTCCCCCTCGGGAAAAAGGGGGGCAACGTGGCCGACGAGTCGGTGAGGCAAGCGCATCCCGACTGGATCCTATTCAATGGATATGACGACGGTTATGTCCATACGGCGCCGGTCGGGAGCTTCGAATCCAACGCGCTGGGGCTATACGACATGACGGGTAATGTGTTCGAGTGGTGCGCGGACTGGTACGGCGTATACGGCGAGACGCCGCAGACGGATCCCCGGGGACCCGGATCGGGCACGTTCAGGGTGCTGCGCGGTTTTTCATGGGTGAACGATCCCCTTTTCTGCTCGACATCCAGCCGCTTCAAAAACAAACCGAAAATCTCGTTCGACTGCTACGGGTTCAGGGCGGCGCGATGAAGGTGGATGCAAAAGATGAAAATGGTTTCGAACTTGTCGTCATTAGCGGCAAGGGGGGCACGGGCAAGACCAGCCTGACCGCGTCTTTCGCCGTGCTGGCGGAGAGTCCGGTCATCGCCGATTGCGACGTGGATGCGGCGGACCTGCATCTGGTTCTTTCGCCTCGTATCCATGAACGTCATGAGTTCCGCAGCGGGCATGAGGCGTTCATACGTCAGAAGGATTGCACCGGCTGCGGCGTGTGTTTGGATTATTGCCGATTTGGCGCGGTGAAAAAGAGCGGGAAGATCGATGGTCAGCCGCAGTTCTCGATCGACCCGGTTTCCTGCGAGGGGTGCGGCGTGTGCGTCCGGTTCTGCCCCGAGAACGCCATCGATTTTCCTGAACGGCTTTGCGGCGAATGGATGGTGTCGGAAACACGGTGCGGACCGATGGTGCATGCGAGGCTGGGTGTTGCGGCGGAAAACTCGGGAAAGCTGGTTTCCATGGTCCGCAGGGAAGCCCGCCGTATCGCGGAGCAGGGGGAGTACCGGTTCATTTTGGTGGACGGACCCCCGGGCATCGGCTGCCCGGTGATCGCTTCCGTGACCGGGGCAGACTTCGCGCTGATCGTGACTGAACCCACGGTATCGGGGGAGCATGATTTGGAAAGGATTCTATCCCTGACGAGACATTTCCACATACCAGCGGCGGTTTGCGTGAACAAGTGGGACATCAACGCCGAAATGACGGAAAGAATCGAGACGGCGGCGAAACGCTCGGGCGCGGGCATTGCCGGGCGCATCCGGTACGACAACGGAGTCACACGGGCCCAGATGAAGGAGTGTGCCGTCGTGGAAACCGAGACTCCTGCGGCCGGCGACATGCGATCCGTGTGGGATTTTATGAGACACCAGATAAGGCCTTCGCATTCCTGAAATCGCCATGGGAGGTACGGCATGAAAAAAGCAACCGCATTGACAGATCAGATTCTGATATACCAGCGGAACGAAATCACGGAACAGCATATATACCGCCGTCTGGCGGAATCGGTTCACTGTTCGAAAAACCGCAAGATACTGATGGGAATTTCGGAAGATGAATTGCGGCACTACCGCGTGTGGAGAAACATCACTGCGAAGGAGGTACAGCCCGACCGGTTCAAGGTCTGGTTCTTCTATTGGATGTCGAGGATTTTCGGGTTCACCTTCGGCATCAAGCTAATGGAGCGCGGAGAGGACAGGGCGCAGGAAAATTACGGCAGGCTCAGGGGTGTCGTCAGGGGAATCGGCAAAATCATACACGAAGAAAGCGAACATGAAACCGAACTGATCGGCATGCTGGACGAAGAAAGGCTGAGATACACGGGTTCGGTGGTTCTTGGTTTGAACGACGCCCTGGTGGAATTAACCGGGGGGCTTGCGGGATTGACACTGGCGCTTAGGAACACCCGGCTAATCGCGTTGACCGGCCTGATCGTCGGGTTTGCGGCTTCCCTTTCGATGGCCGCCTCGGAGTATCTTTCCACGAAGGCGGAGAAGGCGGAGGGTATAAAACCACTGAAATCTTCGATTTACACCGGCACGGTCTACACCGCAACCGTGATGGTGTTGATACTTCCCTATTTGTTTCTTAAAAATCCCTTCTTTTGTCTAGCGTGGACGTTGGTTTGTGCAGTGCTCATCATCGCGGGATTCAATTTCTACCTCTCAGTGGTCAGGGACGAACCGTTTAAAAGGCAGTTCCTCGAAATGGCGGGGGTAAGCCTCGGTGTGGCGGGGATCAGTTTTGGCATCGGATTGGCCATCCGGGTGTTTCTTGGAGTCAATACATGAAGTGGTTCAGAAAGAAAAAAGACGAGACCACAAACATTCGTGAGAAGACGATGGGATGGAATGAAACTGCACTTTTTTCCCCCACTGTGATGGATCACGCAGAAAATCCTCGTAATTGCGGAGTTCTTGATACGTTTGATGGTCATGCGCGGATTACCGGACCCTGTGGAGACACCATGGAATTCTGGTTAGCCGCTCGAAAAAACAAAGTGGAACTGATCTCATTTATTACGGATGGATGCGCATCTTCCCTGGCGTGTGGGAGCATGGCGACCTGCCTGGCCAAAGGCAAGGGCGTCGAGGATGCGGTGGTCCTGAGTCAGCGGGATATCTTAGAGGCGCTTGGAGGCCTTCCAGCGGGAGTAGAGCATTGCGCCCTCTTGGCGGCCAATACCCTCAAGGCGGCATGCGAAGACTTTCTGAGACGTCGAAGGGAATCCCGAAATGAATCCTACGACGAAAAGCCCACATGCGACACCTGCGGTGACAATGATTGCTCTGCATCCAAGCGCAAGAAGGCAGAAAGCGAGGAGGAATTCAAGGAACGCCGGCAGCTTCAATCGAGGCTTTGCCGTATTCGGCACAAGTTGGTTGTGCTGTCGGGCAAGGGGGGGGTGGGAAAGAGCACGGTGGCAGTGAACCTCGCCACGGCTTTGATGATGTCTGGAAAGCGCGTGGGACTGCTGGACGTCGATATCCATGGGCCGAGCGTTCCTACCATGCTGGGTCTTGAGCGGGAGACGATTCGGGGAGATGAGGCAGGATTGCTCCCGATAGAACTGGACGGGATGAAGGTCATGTCGCTGGGATTTCTGCTGAAGAATCAGGATGACGCCGTGATCTGGCGCGGGCCGAGGAAAACGGGCGTCATTAGGCAATTCCTTCAGGACGTGGCCTGGGGAGACCTCGATTACCTGATCATCGATTCACCGCCCGGGACCGGAGACGAACCGCTTTCGGTCTGCCAGCTCATCGGTCATTTGGACGGCGCGGTGGTCGTCACCACCCCGCAAAAGGTGGCGGCGGTGGACGTGCGAAAGTCCATCACCTTCTGCCGGCAGCTCAAGGTGCCGGTGATCGGAGTGGTGGAGAACATGAGTGGATTCGTCTGCCCGAAGTGCGGTGAGATCACGCCGATCCTGCTTTCTGGAGGCGGTAGACGGATCGCCGAGGACATGCACGTTCCCTTTCTGGGC
>JBFZEN010000134.1:0-7603 GCA_041306805.1 bacterium | reverse complement strand
TTTCGCCCTGGCTGTCGCCGACGCCGAAACCGTGAAAAAGCGGCTGGTTCAGGCCGGGGCGGTTCTTGTGGAAGAAGTCAAACCGGAGGACGGTTCGCATCTCGTCATGCTGAGAGACCCGTTCGGCCTGCCGCTTCAACTATGCCAGAGAAGCCGGCCCTTTTGACCGGGCTGATGCCGGCAGGGTAAAAACAGGTCTCAATTCATTCAATACGGATGAAGATATGAAGCAGTTCAAGGCCCTCGTGGTCGACGATGAATGGCTCGTGCGTTCGGAGCTGAAAACCATGCTTGCCGAATTCCCTTCGGTTCAAATCGTGGCCGAAGCCTCGAATGTGCCGCAGGCCGAGGAATGCATCCGCCGGGAGAAGCCGGACGTGATCTTCCTAGACATCCAGATGCCGGGCGAGACGGGTTTCGACCTTCTGGAACGGGTGGACGTCAAGGGGAAAATCGTGTTCATCACGGCATTCGACCAGTATGCAATCAGGGCTTTCGAGGTCAACGCCGTCGACTACCTGCTCAAGCCCATCAACAAAGACAGGCTCAGGCAAACCCTGCAGCGCCTGGGTTCAGACACGCCTTCGGAAGGGAAGCCCGGCAAGGTGCTGTACAGCGACGCCCTGTACCTGACCGTGAACGGCTCGCTCAAATTCGTCAAAGTGTCCGAGGTCAAGGCGGTGGTCGCGGAGGGCAATTATTCCTTCATTCTCACCGCGGACGGGAAAAAGGACCTGGTCACCAAAACGCTCCAGGAATGGGAGGACATTCTGCCGGAGAAGGTCTTCATCCGCATCCACCGCTCCACCATCGTCAATTTCGAGTATGTCGACAAGGTCAGAAAGTGCAGGAATTACACGCAAATGGTGTATCTGAAGGATGTGGCCGAACCCTTCATCATGAGCCGGCGCTACGCGCTGAAATTGAAGCAACGGATGCCGTGGTGAAGCGGGAAACCAAACGCGGACGGCGCGTCCGGCCGATTCCATCGTTCAGTCCGGCATTATAAAGGATCGATTGATTTTAAGTTCACCGGGAGGAATGCGTTGCTTCGATAATTGCATGTTCAGATATTGAAAGGCTTTTCTTCGGACGCGTCGAGTTCGTCTTTTCTCTCGAGGTCGAACGGCATGTGAATCTTGACGTGCACCCATCCTTTTTTCTCGAACAGATGGAAACGGTATTTGTCTCCGAACAGAATGTCGAGCCGTTTTTTGATGTTTTCGATGGATGTGCCGTGGCCCTCATCGGCCTCGGGGAACTTCGATGCGGCGTCCACCAGCCTTCCCGTGTTCGAGACGTCGATGAAAAGCGTGCGGTTTCTGTGCCGTATGGAGATGTCGATGCGGAGCGGCATGGGGCTGGTCTGCATGCCGTATTTGATGGCGTTTTCAACGATGGGTTGGAGGGAGAAGGCGGGGATCAGGCACTGTTTCGCCGCTTCCTCGACGTGAAAGGTGACCTCCAGCGAGTCGCGGTACCTGATTTTTTCGATGTGCAGGTAGTTGTTGACGGCGCTGATTTCCTCTCCGAGCATCGATTCGATTTTATTGAAATTGAGCAGCGTATACCTTAAGAATTCCGACAATTCGGTGACCATTTGCCAGGCGCGATCCCTGTCGATCAGAATCATGGACCGGATGGAATTGTGCGCGTTGAAGAGGAAGTGCGGATTCATCTGGTTGCGGAGCAGTTTGAGCTGGGCGATGTTCGCCAGGGACTTCGCCCTCAGCACGTTTCTTTTCTGGATCTGGTAGTTGATGGCGTGGCGGACGGCAAGCAGAACGGCCATGACACCCAGCGCCTTGAACCACCATTTCTGCCAGAAGGGGGGCAGCACGGTCAGGTCGATGGATGTTCCCGCCTCATTCCAGAGGCCGTCGTTGTTGGCGGCCTTCACCCGGAAGACATATTTGGCGGGCCGCAGGTTGGTGTAGGTCGCAAAACGCCGGTCCGCGACTTCGTTCCATTCCTTTTCGAATCCCTCAAGTTTGTAGGCGTACTGGTTCTGCCGGCTGTTGGCGAAATTGAGGGCCGAGAACTCGAAGGTGAAGACCGACTGCTTGTTCGAAAGCGTGATGGAACCGGTCTCGAGAATGGATTCCTTCAACACGGATTTTTCACCGCCGATGAAAACAGGCTTGTTGAATATTTTAAAACCGGTGATGACGACGGGCGGAACATAGGTGTTCTCCCTGACGCTGTCGGGGTGGAACAGGGTCACGCCGTTGATTCCTCCGAAAAACATGGTTCCGTCGCGTCCCTTCAGGTAGGCGTTGTAGCAGAACTGGTTCGCCTGAAGTCCGTTTTCCCTGTAAAATGTCTTCCACGAGCCCGTTCCGGGATGATACCGGCACAATCCGTTCGCCGTGCTCAGCCAGAGGTTCCCCTTGTCGTCATCCAGAATGCCGTACACGACGTTGCTCGGAAGGCCGTTCTGCTTGGAGAAGGACTGCAGGATGTTCCCCGACTTGTCCACCAGCAGCAGTCCCTCGCCGATGGTGCCTATCCAGAGATGGCCCGCCGCGTTTTCGACGATGCAGCTGAGGTCGAAACCGGCGGAGCGGCCCTTGCTGAGGCAGAAGGAACGGAACAGGCGCGACTGCTTGTCATAGCAGCCGAAGGTGGACAATCCGAAACCCATCCATAATTTTCCCGCGCGGTCCTGAATGACGGTCTGGCAATTCGTGAAATCAAGCGTCTTTTTGCCCTGCAGCACGTGAATGAAACGGTCGCGCTTCCTGTCGAAGAGGTCGAATCCGTTACGTTCGGTGCAGATCCAGAGATCTCCGTCCCTGTCGATGAAGAGAAACTGGACGTTGTTTTTCCACAGGCTGTTCGGATTATTCGGATTGTGCCGGTAATGAACGAACCGTCCGGTTGCGGGGTCGAGACGGTTCAGCCCTCCCATGTAAGTGGCGATCCAGATGTTTCCTTCGCGGTCTTCGACAATGTGCTTGATGTTGTTCGATCTGATGCCGTCGGGATCGTCCCTGTCGTACGTATAATACGTATACTGTCCTGTGGCCCTGTTGAGACGGTTCACACCGCCTTCCTCGGTGCCGAACCACATCCCCCCCCGATGGTCACGGCAGATGGAATACACGACCTGGTTGTCGAGGTACCGGGGATTGTTGGCGCCCGCGCGGATGTGGACGAACGGCTGAACGTCCATGTTCAGAAAATTGACGCCTCCGCGCGTGCCTATCCACAAATCCCCCCGGGCGTCTTTGTATATCACCTGGATCGAATTCTGGCTCAGGCTGTACGGATTCTCCGGGTCATGAATATAATTTGTGAAACGGCGCGTTTTCCGGTCGAACATGTGGAGCCCGTAACGCGTCCCGACCCATAAATTCCCCTTGGCATCGTCGAAAATGGCGCGGATGATGGAGCTTTCCTTTTCGTTTGCGTCGGGATAATAGTGCCGGAATTCGTCCCGCGAACGGTCGTACCAGTTCAATATGCCCCTGTTCGTTCCGATCCACAGGTTGTCCTGAACGTCTTTGTGTATGTAGAATATTTCGTCGTCGCTCAGGCTGCGGGAATCCCCGGCCTCATGGCGGTAGCAGGTGAAGCGCAGGTCTTCGAGGTCGAAGCGGCAAAGTCCGCCGCCGTTCGTTCCCACCCACAGGTTTCGTTTTCCGTCCATGCAAATGCTGTTGACCCGGTTGGCCACGTTCGAACGGCTGATCCGTGGATACGGCGCGAAGAACCGGGCCGTTTTGTTCTGCAGGTCCACCATTTCGATGCCGCCGCTGGTGCCCAGCCAAACGCGGCCGCGGGTGTCTTCGGCGATGGAATTGATGTAGTCGTCATGCAGCCTGATTTCGGACAGGGAATCCTGCGACAAACGGATAAAACGCTCCAGTTTTCTGTCGTATAAATTCAAACCGCCCGGTTCGGTTCCGACCCACAGGTTTCCGCGGCTGTCCTCCAGAAGGCAGCGGACGAGGTTGGCCGACAGGCTGTTCGGATCGCCCGGATCGTTCAAGTACACGGTGAACTGATAGCCGTCGTACCGGTTCAAACCCTCGTTGGTCCCGAACCACATGAAGCCGCGCCTGTCCTGGACAATGCAGTTGACCTTGCTGTGCGAGAGGCCGTTCTCCTGCAATATGTGTTCGAAGCGGAGCTGGGGTTTCTGAGGAAAGACGGCGCCTGCGGCCAGCAGAATGATGAGGACTGCGGCGCGGCAGGCGGGTGGCCAAATCCGCGGCGCGGCTGGGGCGGAATGCTGTCGGTTCATCCACGGCATATCGATGAATTTATCCCGAAAAATCAACAAACACAAATAAAAACTGCAACAGCCGGCCGATGATTCATGAAACGGTCCAGACTTCCATGTCTCCATTCTTCAAACGTTCGGATGCATTGCCTTAAAAAATGGCTTGACAATTGAGAAAAAATGTGTTAACGTTAACGCACAGGACCATCCATTTTACGGCATTCATCCATGATTACCATCAAAGAGGTTGCGGAAAAAGCGGGCGTTTCAATCGGAACGGTGGACCGTGTTTTGCACAAACGGGGACGGGTCGCCCCAAAAACCGCCCTCAGGGTCAACCGGGTCGTCCGGCAGTTCAACTATAAGCCCAACATTTTCGCCAGCCGGCTCTCCAAATCGAAAGTATACCGTTTCGGTGTATTCATGCCGAGGCTGTCGCAGGACAGCCGGTACTGGAAATCGGTGGCCAAAGGCATCGACAGGGCCGGAAACGAACTGAAACCGTACCATGTCCAGATCCAGTACTTCTGTTTTGACCGTTTTTCGGAGGCGTCGTTTAAAAAGGCCGGCAATCGGCTTCTGGCTGCGAAACTGGACGGCATTCTGCTGGCCCCCGTTCTGACCCGGCCCGTCCAGTCGTTTCTCAAGTCGAAAGACCTGGCACCCTACGTTTTCTTTGACGCGTCCATTCCGGATACGAAGGCCCTGGCCTTCATCGGACAAAATTCCTTTCAGAGCGGCATGGTGGCGGCCCGTCTGATGGACATGCTGGTCCCGTCCGGCGGAAGCATCGCCGCGCTGTCGGCGGTTTCGGGAGACTACCACATCCACAAGAGGGCATCCGGTTTTCAGGAGTATTACCGTGTCAAAGGGAAGAGCGTGCCGCTGTACATCCTCGAAACCACGCTGAGCCAGGAGGCTTTCAATTCGCTCATGGCGCGTGTTTTCAGCGAACAACCCGGTTTGGATGGCGTTTTTGTCACCAACGCGGACACGCATTTCGCCGCGCGCGCCATCCAATCGGCCGGGATCGGGAAAAAAATCGCGCTGATCGGATACGATTTGATTGACGAGAATGTCGCCTTTCTCAACATGGGTTGCATCGATTTCCTGATCAGCCAGAAAGCGGAAACGCAGGGTTACATGGGTATTCAGACCCTGTACCGCCGCCTGGTCCTGCGGCAACCCGGGGGGAAGAACGTCTGGATGCCCATCGATATCATCACCAGCGAAAATCTGGTTTATTACAACGGTTATTGAGGAGGAACAGGCCATGCCTGCGTCAAAGAAAGCTTACGTCATCGGCGTCGATTACGGAACGGACTCGGTGCGGTCGGTGGTCGTGGACGCCGCGAACGGCAGGGAAATGTCGAGCGCCGTGCATCCCTACGCCCTGTGGAAGTCCGGCCGCTACTGCGATCCGGCCCGGAACCGGTTCCGCCAGCATCCGCTCGACTATATCGAAGGGCTCGAGAAATCCGTCAGGCGCGCCCTGGCCAGGCTGCCCAAAAATGCGGCCGCTTTGGTCAGGGGCCTGTCGGTGGATACGACGGGTTCCACGCCGTGCGCCGTCGACGAAAACGGCATGCCGCTGGCCATGACAAAAGGATTCGAAAAAAATCCCAATGCCATGTTCGTTTTGTGGAAAGACCACACGGCGGTGCAGGAGGCCGAGGAAATCAACGCCGCCGCCAGGTCCTGGAGCGTGGACTACACCCAGTACGTGGGCGGCGTGTATTCCTCAGAGTGGTTCTGGGCCAAGATTCTCCATGTGCTCAGGGAAGATCCGTCCGTCCGGAAGCAGGCGTTTTCATGGGTCGAGCATTGCGACTGGATACCGGCCCTGATCACCGGGGCCGTCGATCCGCTGGTGATGAAGCGCAGCCGCTGCGCCGCGGGGCACAAGGCCATGTGGCACGAAGCCTACGAAGGATTGCCCGAGGAGGCGTTTTTCACCTCGATCGATCCGCTTCTGGCCGGGATGCGCGCGCGCCTGTTCCGGTCCACGGAAACGAGCGACCAGGCCGTGGGTCACCTGACGCCCGAATGGGCGAAACGGCTGGGCCTTCCGCCGGAGACGGTGGTGGGCGTCGGGGCGTTCGACGCGCATATGGGCGCGGTCGGCGCCGAAATCGAACCGTACGTGCTGAGCAAGGTGATGGGAACGTCGACTTGCGACATGCTCGTGGCTCCGTTGAACGAAATCGGCGGAAAACTCATCCGCGGCATATGCGGCCAGGTGGACGGATCCATCATTCCCGGCATGCTGGGCATGGAGGCGGGGCAATCGGCGTTCGGAGACGTGTACGCGTGGTTCAGCAGTCTTCTGACAGGCTCGGTGGAGACTTTGATCGCCGGCTCGCGGCTTCTCGGCGCCAAGGCCAAAAAGGCCCTGAGCGGGCAATTGTCCGAAAAAATGGTTCCTGAACTCTCCAGACAGGCGGCAAAACTGCCCATCGATGAAAACGGCGTTCTGGCGCTCGACTGGATGAACGGAAGAAGAACACCCTACGCCAACCAGGCGCTTAAAGGGGCCGTGACGGGGCTGAACCTCGGTTCAAACGCCCCGAAGGTTTTCAGGGCGCTTGTCGAGGCCACGGCGTTCGGCGCCAAAAAAATCGTGGACCGGTTCACCGAGGAGGGTGTTCCCATACGCGGCGTCATCGCACTGGGCGGCATACCTAAAAAATCGCCCTTTGTGATGCAGGCGACGGCCGACGTGCTTGACACGACCCTGCGCGTGGCGCGCTCCGAACAGGCCTGCGCGCTGGGGGCGGCCATGTTTGCGGCCGTCGCGGCCGGGCTGTATCCGAACGTGGAACAGGCGCAGAAGGCCATGGGCAACGGATTCGAAAAAGAGTACAGGCCCGATCCGGTCCGCGCGCGCCGATACAAGGCGGTCTATGAAAAATATTCGAAGCTGGCGGGATTTGTTGAAAAAGAGCTTACCTGATAGTGCGGATTTGCGCGGAACCACGGATCAATGGAGCATCGAAAACACCGAACCGCACCGAAACGGAATGATTGAAACGATCATTTCGCATGTCGATCGGCGTGATCCGGTGTCCATCGGCGTTTCATTCCTTTTCAGCGGAACGCGCAGGTTTCCTTGCGATCCGGTGTTGGACATATCGGGAGGCATTCGATGGGTCGATTCGATGAACTGAAACAGAAGGCTTGGGAAGCCAACATGGCGCTTCCGAAGTACGGGCTTGTCCTTTTTACGTTCGGAAACGCGAGCGCCATAGACAGGGGCGAAGGCGTTTTTGCCATCAAACCCAGCGGGGTTCCATACGACGCCCTGCGGCCCGAAGACATGGTGATCGTGGATCTCAACGGGAGAACGGTGGAGGGATCGCTTCGCTTTTCGTCAGA
>JBFZEN010000133.1:0-5189 GCA_041306805.1 bacterium | reverse complement strand
GACGCTCTTCCGATCTAAATCGTCGTATGCCGGATATTGAAAATACCGAACGTGGCCATCGGGGACAACGAGCATACGACGATTTGATACGGTGAACCCTGGCTGACCGCAATCCATATTTTTTTCGATTTGACGATCTGCAAAAGTTGAATCGAACGCCGCAGGAGACCCCATGTTTTGAGTATTTTGTTCCGTCCGAATTTTCTGCCCGCAGGAACGAAGGGAACGCCGGCGTTGTTCAGCAGTTCAAACGATTCCCGGTTTTCCTGCACGGTGACGAGAATCGTGTATCCCCTTTGTTTCAGGGCGCGTACGATCGGAATATAAAAAACGGCCTGAGGAGGATGGCAGATGTCTATCCAGATGGTTTTCACGGTTCAGCCGGTTAAATGTCTGAAAATGCGGTAACCCGCCCGGGCGGCATTGAAGCGTATCTTCGAATAGACCTTGGAATACCGGCCGAAATGGACCAGTGCGCCCCCGAAACGCGATTTGAAATCGCGAACCCCGTACGGTTCATCCGGATACCCGGCTCCGCCGAAATCGTACGTGCTGAAACCGGCTTTCGCCGCAGCACGGAGAGCGTGCCAGACCAGAAATTCGTTGGCGTATGTCTTAAAATGGGCGGGGTCGGAACCCGCATACCAGTCGTAGACCAGGTTCTTGAACAGGAACACGGCGCGGCCGGCGACGGCGTCATCGCCGAGATACCCGAGATAAAAGGCAGCCATGCCTTTCGGACGCAGCAATTGGTAAGTGCGTTTGAACAGGGAATAATCCGCGACCGGGACCCTGGCACGCGCATAGGTTTTCCGTATGAGATCGTAAAAAAGCCCGAGCAGGCCCAGATCATCTATTTCGACAGCGCGAATTCCGAGGCTTTCGGCCTTTCGGATGTTGCGGCGGCAGCTGGTCGAGAAACCGGCGAAGAGCGCGTCGGGACCTTGGGTCAGGTCGAAAAGGTAATTCAAATAATCACGGTAACGATAACCGGCCTTTTCCACGACGGGCCGGATGGGGTCGGTGGATCGTAAATTTCGTATCTCCGTCAAGAGAACACCGTGTCTCTCAAGACCGTCGTAGGTCTGAAGAAGGCCGGCCAGGGCATCGGAAGAGCATGCCTTTTCATCGATCAGGAGCCCTCCATACAGGATGTTCCTGCTTGACAAGGGGGCGAAAGCCCTTCCCCATACACCCACCTTGACGCCCGATAAAAGGGCCACGATTTGATCTTCGCCGTCCATGGCAGCGTACGCGAAAGGGGTCGACTTGGGCGTATCCTGGAAAACGGCGAACATCTCGGGGGTATGGAAAATACTGCCTTCCGGTTGCGAGACGGCGAAATCGGACCATGCCCTCTCAGGGAGGTCTTCGGACTTGACGATGGATACGGACACCGAGAATCACCCTCCCAGATGGCGGTACATGAGTTTTCCTGCCTGAATGAAAATCCATTTGGGCATCGGTTTCATCGCGCCTGACAGCAGTCTGTATTTCCAGCTTGTGGACAGGCCGGAGGAGAAACCGCGTACCGACGGATGATAAAAATGATGGATGTCTTCCTCGATCGTCCCCCACCGCCTTTTAAACTGAAGGAGGCCCTCGTTCGAAGCCACGGTTCCGCCGAATTCAAAAAAACGGTTCCCCTGAAGGCAGGACTGCCGGATCGCCGTCCAGAAAAGGGCCAGATTGGGACTGCAGGACTGGTATCGGGCATTCACACCGATGTATTCCGCGTGGACGCGCCCGTTGGATTTCAGGCAAAGCAAAGCCCCTGCGGGATCTTTTCCCATCCAGGCGATATGCACCATGAGCATTCCCCTGGGATGCAGAATGCGCCACATGTTTCTGAAAAAGGAGTAAGGCTGGGGAGGCGTGCCGAATTTCCTGCGGGTTTCCACGTTCAAATCGAAAAAAACCCGCATGTCTTCTTCCGATGCCGCCTCGGCCACGCGGACGCCGGCTTTTTCGGCCTTCCGGAGATTGGTCCGGATCGATTTCCGGTGAAAGCCGGGCATGAGTTTCTCGGGATCCGGGTCCAGCGCGAGCGTGTGGTTTTTATAGCCGACGAAGTCATGAAAATGATCGGTATGGAAAAGGGCCGGATTGAAACGGGCACGGAACACCACAAAATCGGATTTCAGCGAGTGGTATTCAGAACAGGCGGATTCCCGGAGATGGCTGAAAATTTCAGGCGAATCGACAAGAGGATCGCAGTACAGGGAAAAAGGAAGCGACACCAGCCTGCTGCCCGTCAGTGGACTTTTCACCTGCATCAACGGCAGGCCCCCGATGATGTTTCCGCTTTCGTCTTCGGCCGCCAGATAAAGGGATTTCAACTGAGGAAAACTTTGAAGCAGCACTTCCTTCCAGGCGGAATGATGGAAAACACATCCGTAGGGATGTCGGCCCGCGTAGGCATCCCATCGCGCATCGTCCGCGGATTCCATGATTCGAACGCCCATCGCGGTTCACGCCGGCTTTTTCCGGCTGTCGACGCTGTCGAAATAGGACCTGTAATAGGCGCGGTATTCCGTAAGGTCATGCTGATGCAGCCCGTTGATGATTCCGCCGATGATGTGCGGATTCAGCGGAGTCAGGAGTTCGAGCGATTTTTTCACCTGGGTCCGCGTGGTTTTGGAGGCCTTCACCACCAGAACGATGCCATCCACCAGCGATGCAAGAATCATGGCGTCGGCCACGGGCAGAACCGGAGGACTGTCGAAAAGAACAAGTCCGAATTCCTTTCTGGCCTGGGTGTGGAATTGACGCATGAGCGCCGACCCCAGAATTTCAGGGGCGTTCTTGACCATGGCGCCGGCGGGCATGATGAACAATCCCTTGACCGAGGTTTCGCGGACAGCAGAGGACCATTCGATATGTCCTCCCAGAACGTGGGTGAGACCGTTCTGACGCTGTCCTCCCAGAAACAGGACATCCAGAACGGGGCCGCGCAGGTCGCTGTCCACCAAAAGCGTTTTGACGCCTCGATTGGCCATGGCAATGGCCACGTTGGCCACGGTCGTTGATTTGCCTTCCGACGGATTCGGGCTCGTAAAAAGAATGGATTTCAGGCCTGTTTTCTTCTTGGACAGATAGAGCTTGGTGCTGGCCGTCCGGTACACTTCGGAGATTTCATAGTTGCCGTTCCGCTGCAGCAGAAGATAGGGAAAGATCTGTTTGGCACGAAACAGCGTCCAATTGGATTTGTCCGCAATCCAATTCAATCGCGGCCTGGAATGGGCCGGAACGCCGGCCATGACGTCGACAGAAAGGCGCTGCAGGTCTTCCGGGCTCCGTATGGTATCCTCGAAAAATCCCCGTGCGAAGGCAAGCCCCAGTCCGAAAAACAGGCCGAACAAAAAGCCGAGGGCCAGGTTGAAGGCGGTTCGGGGAAGAATCGGACGTGTCGGGGGCGATGCCCTGTCGACGATGTGGATGAAAGCCTGGTTGCCCAGGTCCCTTATTTTCAGTTCTTCCGTTTTCTCCTTGACCATTTCGTATATTTTCGAATTGACCTGCACGTCCCTTTCAAGGCGGATCAACTCGATGTTTTTCTGCGGAAGGCCGAGCAGTTTCTGGTTGTACTGATCGACGATTCCCTTCAACGATTTTTCCTTGGCGTTCAACGACTCGCGCTGCGTTCGAAGATCGAACAATTCACTGATAATCTGCTGGGAGCGGTCCAGCGGATTCAGTCCGCTCAAGTTGTTCTTCAACAGTTTCTGGGCTTCTTCGGTGATCTTTTCCTTCACGCCGCCCAGACGGTTTTCCATCTGTTTCAGTTTGGGATCGTTGTCCAGATCGTATCCCGCGCCGATGATTTGAGCCTCGTAAGCCGCTTTTTCCATGATCAGATCGGCCATCTGTCTCTGAAGTTCCTGAAGCGCGGGGCTCGATATTTTAGTCATGTCCTCGACCAGAGTCCGCTTGCTCTCGTCCAGCTGGGCGGACAGGTATTCCAATTGCCTGTTCACGGCTTCCAAATCGATGCGCGTCTGGTTGTACAATGATTCGAACGTGGATGCCTGCTCGACAAGGGTTTCGGTCTCCGTCGTCAGTGAAACCATCTTGTTTTTGTCCTGGTACCGTCCCAGGGCTTCTTCCGACTGCCTGAGTTTCTGCCGGATATCCGTCAATTTTCTGTCCAAAAAGGCGTCGGTCTGGGCCAATTCGCTGTGAAGGTCGGTGCGGTCGATATCCTGATAGGTGTCGACCCACGCGTTGACCAGTACGGCGGCTTCCCAGGAGGACCCGGCCCTGCCCTTCATTTCGATGATGTCGGTGTCTTCTCCGTAGGTCACCTCGATCGAATTCTGCAGGGCGTCCACCGATTCGGTGAAAGAGGGCTTGAGCAGGTTTTTCCGCGATGAAACAAGAGACGACAGTTTTGCCAGAAATCCAGATCGCGAGTTTTGGGGTTTCCCGTTGCCGAAAAGGGAGAGGGAATCATGGTATACCGATGATTTCAGGCGCAGGGCCACGTCGCTGGCCAGATTGCGGCTTTTCAGAATGGCCACCTGGTTCTTGATGACGTATTTCTGCATGACCACGCTGGGAATATCGAAGATCTGGTTTTGCATGTCACCGCTTTTACGCATGAAAAAGGTCGCGGTGGCTTCGTATACGGGGGCGGTGCGCAGCGTGAAGAACGCGACTGTAAAGAATACAGCCATCCAGGCAACAACCACGATGACCCAGTTCTGCCTGAACGGTTTGAGCAGTTCGAGAATACTCACTGTTTTTATTTCACGCTCATCCATGGAGGCGCACCAGATAGTCCTCCAGGTCGATGGCGTCGATATCCCCTGTGATCGCTACGCAGCTTCTTCGGGCATCGGGCCAACGGCATCGTTTCAGAAGGATGCATCCCGGTTCATCCGTTTTCTTTTGAATTGTTTCTTCGATTTTCTTGAATTCAGGCAAAAAACCGGAATCCAGAAAAACACGGTAGTCGGAGGACCTGGCCGAGACCTCGAAAAGCCAGCCTTCATTCATGAGAAGCGGCGATATCCGTTCAGCGGAATCGGGATGCACGCCGATGACCGGCCTGGTTTCCGATCTGAAGGATACCGGTTCTTTGGGCAGAATGGACCAGTCCTTTTCAAATGTCCTGAAATTCCGGATCGACCCGAAGCCTTTGGCTAAAATCCGGATGCGGCTGTCGCCTTTTTCAACAAACCGGTATG
>JBFZEN010000132.1:0-4599 GCA_041306805.1 bacterium | reverse complement strand
TCCCAGTCAACCATCGAGTAGGACCTCAAAAACGAGGCATCCAGCTTCTGGATCTTCCGCACCGATTCACCGATCACCTGCAGTCTCATTGAAACGGAATCCAGGAGCGTAACGCCGTCCGAGGAAAGAACAAAATCTCCGGGCAGCCGTATCCGGGAGAAGCGCATCTCAATGAGTCCGACAGACTCAAGCATCAAGTCCAGAAGGTCTAAGATTTCATCTTCATGCATACTGGATGCTGTCTTCTACTCGTTTCAAAAACCGTTCACTTAAGCCCGGCCTCTTCCGAATCAACTCAATCGGCTTCCCGATCTTTTTCTCAAGGTGCACTTGAATCCCGGCAAGAAAATCAAAGCGCGGCTCCGTGAGTTCGACCAGCAAATCGACATCGCTCTCGGGTCCTTGCAATCCTTTGGCGTAAGACCCAAAGAGCCCGATCGACAAGAGCCCGAATTGTTTCCGAAGATAGGGCTTCTCTGCCCGCAAAATGTCCAATATTTCTTTTTCAGTCACGCGACAGCGCCCTTCAAAATGTCCAATATTTCTTTTTCAGTCACGCGACAGCGCCCTTTTCGACACAATCCAATGGCATTGCTATTCCACCCTCTATAGTTACGTATCCCCTCGTAGGTGTCAAGGATGGTCACGGTCGCGCTAGGAATGCGGGTTTCCCCGCACCCCCCGCACAGATCCCGGCGTGCGGCACTACCCTACCGCACCGGGCTCTTGCCTTGGGTGATGACGCCAAAGCGGACTACCGTGAGAAGCCCGGGGTCACATCCCGATCAGGGAAAAGATTAAGGATTTGCGGGACGCCCTTTAGTTTTTATTAAACATTTGGGGTGGAAACGTTAGGATTCTTGAGATCGTCCCGGTGAAATCCGCATCGCTATCCCATGACGGGAATTTCACGGGATAAATTGAGCGCGCTGGGAACGTTCATATTCATTCAAGATCTTTGCCGCCTCTGCGATGGCGTTTAAAACCGATGGAGGCCCTGACGGCTCCACACCTGTCTTTTGGTGCTTGCGATGCGGGAAACCGGGTAAATCCGGAAAGTGGGGTGTATTGTCGAAGCGAAGAATGAGCTCGTTGTTCTTATCCTGGAAATGGTATCGGTAGGTGATCCATCATTTTTTCTTCAGAGATTTCTTTATCACCGACAAGCAAGATTGCATGAGTGCGGCGTACTTCGAAAGCTCTTCGAAAATCTGCTCTGATAGACCCTCGCTGTAGGTATGAGAGGTTAAGTTCCGGTCATCGACCATCTTTAGCCCTAATTGAGTTTGCGTTTCATTCAAATACCCGGTTTGCAAAAGGCCACGCATGACCCCTTTAGGGGATCCGACGTCTATTCCCTATTGTGTCCTCAGAAATTCCTGCCCTGCTTTCCAAACCGCCTCAAATGTATATTCAAAACGTTGGATAGCAGCATCCCTCACAATTACCGTCGGGTTCTTTTCTGCGAGGACTTCCCGGAGAGTAGCCAAGGCTTTCTGAGCTACTTCAAATCTTTCTTTCAGTCGTTCCACGGGATTCCCACCCTCTTAACATGAGCGGCAAACCCGGGAGATGCCTTGGCGAGGTCAATCAGCTCAACGCGATAAGGGACTATGCTGTTTTCGAACTCTTCCCGGATTTCGCCCAGAACACCATCAGGCAGGCCACCAGTCGAAAGAACCACCACGTCGATATCGGAAGTTTTCCGGAACTCGCCTCTGGCCATCGAGCCGAAAAGGTAGATTCTGCATTGTACCTTTGCAATCGTTTGAGAAGAATGCGGCGCACCGCTTGCAAATGCTGGGATGTTCGCTGAACCATAACTAAATTTATACCACTGAAAAAAGTGAAATGGAACATTCGGCCCGCGACGGCTTTGAGCGTTTAGGCCCTTTATTCCCTTATCACCGAAATTGTATGGTGGGGTAGAGGGGACAGGTATTAAATTATTACTTTCTCCCCTGGTTCGATGAAAGGAAACGATTTACCGACTCCACCACGCGCCCTGCTGTTTTTCCATCCCACAGCAACGGAGGTTTGGCTTTACCCCTATTGGCCATTCCGGCGGCGGCCTGAGTTTCTACATTTTCCGCCGTGCACAGCCGGTTGGTGCCTTCGGTGACCGTGATCGGCCGCTCGGTGTTGGGCCGCAGCGTCAGGCACGAGATGCCGAGATAGGTCGTCTCCTCCTGGATGCCGCCCGAGTCGGTAATGGCGAGGCGACAGTTGAACACCAGGTTCATGAACGGGATGTAGCTGACCGGCCCGTCCAGGTGAATGCCGGGCGCGGCGGCCAGCTTGGCGAAGAGCCCGAACGTCTCGAGGTTCTTCCTCGTGCGCGGGTGAACCGGGAAGATCAGCGGCAGTTCGAGCGCGATGCGCTGCAGGGCGTCGCAGAGACGCTTGAGAGTTTCCGGCTGATCGACGTTCGAAGGCCGGTGCAGCGTAACGACACCGTAGGCACCGTTTTTGAGGCCGTATTTCGCAGCCGCGTTTTCGGCCATGATCCGGGGCCGCATCATCTCGAGCGAGTCGATCATGATGTTGCCGACCCGCTCGATCTTCGCAGGCGCCACTCCCTCCCGCAGCAGATTCTCGTCGCCATCCGGCGAGGGCGTCCAGAGGATGTCCGCGATCGAATCGGTGACGATGCGGTTGATCTCCTCGGGCATGCTGCGGTCGAAGGAGCGTAAGCCCGCCTCCAGGTGCGCGGTCTTCACCCCCAGCTTCACCGCCGCGAGCGTGCAGGCGACCGTCGAGTTCACATCCCCTACCACCACGACCAGGTCCGGCCGGCACTCCATGAGGAGCTTTTCGCAGGCGATCATCACCCGGCCGGTCTGCTCGGCGTGGCAGCCGCTTCCCACCCCCAGGTGAAAATTCGGTTCGGGGAGCTCGAGGTCCTTGAAGAAGGCGTCCGACATGTTGAGGTCGTAGTGCTGGCCGGTGTGCACGATGACCGGCTCGGCCCAGTCGGTTTTCTTAAGAGCATGATACAGCGGCGCGACCTTCATGAAGTTCGGACGGGCCGCCGCGATGAGGTGGATGAATTTCATGGAATGCGCTTGGATCGTTTGGATCGTTCAGAGCGTTAAGAACGTCAGGAGCCTATAGCTCCGCCCTCTCGGTTACAAATAAAAACCGCATCTATCATTTTGAAATTAAATGAATAAGTCTACGTAGCACCAGAAAAACTATTGCCCAATCAACACAAAACACAAAAAAAGCCGGAAAAAAATCGCAGGGTGCTCTATCACCCCTTCGCCTCAACCGGCCTTTAGGATTCCTTCAGCCAGCGGTTCTCCGATGCATACGCGCGTGATCGCCTTCTGCGATTCGCACGAATTCTTCACAACCCCCGAAACCACTTTAGCATATTTTTTTCTGGAACTGCGTGGGGGTGGTGTTGGTTTTCGATTATCCTGGAATAGGCCTTCACCATTTCTGGCGAACGACAGAAAACCTGCTGTATAAATGCCAACGGAATTGAATTTTTTTCAGAATATCAAGTAATTAGGCGACCGTAAAGCCGCTAAATTTTCATACCCCGGTTTCACAGCAAGATTTGTTTTATGTTCCGTAAGCAAAATTTAGGTCTCATCCAGGCATGATTCAGGTTGTCGCTCCCGGAAATGAAAGAAGGAAAAGGAAACAGCAGCGTTGGTTATCACCAAATTGACGGTGTTGGGCAAAAAAAAGAATCAAGCCACGTAAGCCTGCTCTTCGTCCGATTCCGGATCGTAAATGTGGATCTTCGGCGAAGTGTAGAGTTTTCGTTCTCTGCCAGCGGCCGGTCCTGCTGGTGCACTGCTGGAGTCTTGATTTTTTCTTTCCCTCAAAACGCCCAGCTTCAGCAAAGCGGCGACAAAGCCGTTCAGATCGCTGGCGACCGCAGGGCTGTCCGTGCCGTATTCAAGCACCAACTGATGGATGATATCCTCGAAAGCAAGGCCGCCGGCAAGACGTTTCCACATATAGGCGGCCACGTCGTTGAAAACCAGAGCCTTGTTGTCCCTCGCGCCCCACCCCGTGCTGTTTGGAAGCGCAACCACCCGGCCCCTCGTCTTTCAGATCGACGTTGTCCACAGCCTCGAATCTGATTTTCATGCGCTGAAGCCCGCCCATTTTTATTTACCACAAAGAGGCCTGCCATTCAATCGAGCGGAGGCTGCCGTCAGGTTGCTATGAACCCCCCCTGGATTTCCGGCTGTTTGGGTTGGGTTCCAAACCGTCCGGAAAAAGAAAGTCTTCTTCCTAATCCAGCTTCTCATCCCGCCCCACGGATTTGCTGACCGCTGCGACCGAAATCCGGAACCAGCACGAAAGCTCCGTCATCAAGTAAACCAACCACGAACTGCGTCGCGGTTTCCAAAACCACGGCAAAGGGTATCTGCCTCGCCTTGCCCTCTTCCTCCGAGCGGTTATTTCAATTTCAACACACTTTCGCAGTACTGTCCGGTTAAGACCTATCCATAATTGTGTAACGTGTTGTTAAAACCTCTAATATTAAAGATTTTTCTTGTTATCGACTTGAATTTGGCCTGACCTGATTGGTACTCCTTCCGTGATAAATTCCGAACGGAAGGAGGACCCTGAATG
>JBFZEN010000131.1:0-5407 GCA_041306805.1 bacterium | reverse complement strand
TCCACATGCCTCAGTTTCAACCCGGTTTTCGCCAGCCTGCCGACCAGGCCCGAGGGAGACTGCAATGCCTCGACGTACGGCTCGGTTTCAAGTATCATGGACCCGATGTGGCAGTGCACTCCGACCGTTTCGAGTCCCCCGAGGGAAGCAGCCAGTTCAAAAGCCTCGAAGGCCCGGTGAATGGGAATGCCGAATTTGCTTTCCTTCAGCCCTGTGGCGATGTAGGGATGGGTGTTCACGTCCACGACGGGATTCACCCTGACAGAAACGCGGGCGGTCGATTTCATGCGGCGCGCGATCGAATCGACGATGCGCAGTTCCTCGGCCGATTCCACGTTGATCGACAGAACACCGGCCCGGACGGCCGCCTCGATTTCCGCGTCGGTTTTTCCAACGCCGGCGAAGACGATGCGGTCGGGCGGAATGCCCACACGGAGCGCCATTTCGAGTTCGCCTCCCGACACCACGTCGGCGCCGCAGTGTTTCGCGGCGAGCAGGCGCAGCAGTCCCGGATTGCTGTTGGCTTTAAGGGAATAGCAGATCAGATGATCGATCCCTGAAAGCGCGCGCTGCACCTCTGCGAGGCTCGATTCAATTCTCAGCCTGCTGTACGCGTAGAACGGCGTTCCGACGCGGGCCGCGATTTGGTCGAGGGGAACGCCGTCGCAGGCCAGAATGTCTTTGTCGTATTTGAAAGCGCCCATTAGAAATCCCATCCGAAAAAGAATTGTCTGAATGTTTCAGATTCGATTCGCTTGAAGTCGGTGCGCCTGCCCGTGTCGTAGCGCAGCACCAGCATTCCCCCGAGCTGGAACCGCACGCCGAAACCCATGCTGCCTTTCAGGCTGCCGAATTCGCGGTCCCAGGCGTTTCCCGCGTCCACGAACAGCGCCCCGCGGACGGAGCTGATGCCGATTCCGCCGAAGGGAAAACCCATGTAAAACCGGTCGATGAACGGAAAACGAAGTTCATTCGATACGAAGACCAGCTTCGGGTTCCACAGAGACCAGAAACGGTATCCGCGCAGGTCCCAGGATCCGCCCATGAAAAATGGCAGGGGATCTTTGCCCAGGTTGAATTCCCCCCACGCGCGGACCGCCCAGCACATGCGCGGGCCGAGCCTCACGTACCTTCGGACGTCGGCCATGAGCGTCGTGAAATGAACGGCGTTGCGGGCGACGTCATTGGTTTGGCCGAGGGTCAGGCTGACGCGTTCGCCGTCGAGGGGGCCGGTGGGCCCCCACAGGGAGTTGTCCTTGGTATACGAGACGAACACCGAAGCCAGGAAGGCCCGGCGCGAGGTTCCTTCGTCATAACGGTTCTTGTCGGAAAGCCGAAGGTTGAGGCTCGTTTCGGCGCGCTCGAATTTGTTGAAGGGAAAACTAACGGCGCCGTACATCCCGAGGCGTCTTTCATGGAAATAGCCGTCGTAATTGTTGTAATACAATCCGGCGAAACGGTACAGGCCGACGGCCGTGGTAAAGCGCCGGCTCAAATCGAGGCGGGTGGCCGAAAGGTTGAAGCCGTCCCAGAAATCGGAGCTGGTGCGCGCATTGTTGAATAGAAGAAAATAGTACTGCTCGTTGCCCAGCATATCGGAAATCACCAGTTCGCCCCCGCCGGCCGTACCGAAAATCGGGTCCTGAATGACCTGGCTCTGGGCGAAATCGAGGCTGAACTTCTTGCTGTATTTCGCCTTCTCGGTTTTGTGCGAATCGCCGATGCCGGGGAAGGCATGGGCCGATGAATCCGTTTCGCACGACGCGTCCTGCGGGGGATTCGGAACCGACGCGGCCGCCTTCCACGCCGAGGCGGATTGCTCGCGTATCTGAAATTCCATATTTTCGAAGGCCGAGAACAGCAGGCCTGAACTGTCCGTCCAGCAGGGTGAAAAAACGCCGCCCGGAAAACGGGTGCCCTGCCTCATGTCCGTGAAAGCGCCGGCCGAATCGGCTTTTAACAGCCACAGGTTGGGCACGCCGTCGCGGTCCGAAACGAAGGCGATCGTCCGGCCGTCGCGCGAGCAGACCGGGCTTCTGTCCTTGAAGATTCCCGAAGTCAGGGCGCGCACGTTCTTGCCGTCGGTGCCGGCCATAAACAGATGGACCGCGCCGAGCCCCCGCTCAAGCCGGTCCGAACTGAAAACCAGGGCATGCCCGTCGGCGGTCCAGGACGGGTCCGTATCGTCGAAGAAATCGCATGTCAGACGCCTGATCGATCCGGAATCGGCATCGACGACGTACAGATCGCTCCGGCCGGATTGGTCCAGCCCTGAAACGGCGATGCTCTTTCCATCGGGAGACCATGCCGGCGAAAAAATGGAAACCAGTTCGGGCCAGCGATGCCGGCGCATCTCGGTTTTGGCGCGGAGATTGTATATATACAGCACGTCCTGGCCGCCGCTTTTGGCCACAAAGGCCAGCTGCCCCCGTGCGTTCACGTCGATCTTGCTTTTTTGAAGCCTGAACGATTCCAGCTCGGGCGTCCGTTCACCCCGGATCAGGAGCTCGGGCTTTTGTTTTTCATCCGCATCGAGGTTCTTTTTATAAATGCCTGAATACCCGTCGCGGTTGCCCGCAAAAACAGCCCAGCGGGTGCCGTCTTCGCGGTAAAACGCGGGCATGGTGTTGAATCCCCTGTTTGTGACGCGGCCGGCCACCATCCGGGGAAAGTCGGATTCCGCCATGAGCGGATACATGGATTTCTTAAGGCGGTACATCCACGATTCGCCCAGCTCCCGGGCTGTTTTTCCAAGGGTGATGCGCATGACCTCCGAAAACGTTTCCGCCTTCCAGAGGTTGCGGATGAGTCTCGGGATGGACTCTTCACCATATTCTTCGGCGATGAACTTCAGTATCGACTGGCCTTCCTTATACATGAGGTAGGTGCCCAGAATGAACGGCATGTCGTCGATCGGCACCAGGGTGTTGTTGAGTACGCAGTCGCGGATGACCATTTCCGCTTCCGAACTCCATCCTTCGGACCAGTATTCGGCCAGACCCTCGGTGAACCAGAGCGGCAGGCCCGCGGACTGGCTGATCCGATGGTCACGGCATACCCGTTCCGAAAGCGTCTGCTGGAACACGTGCACCAGCTCGTGGCGTATGGTCTGTCTGAAGCGCGGTACGGCACCGTCGCCTGGAACCACGACGCGTCCCTTGATGAACTCGAAAAATCCCCCCAAGCCGGGAGGGATGAGGTAGGGGTAGGTGTTGGTTTCCTCGAAGTGGAAATGGGAGCTGTAAAAAACCAGCGGAATGCGCCTCAGGACGTTGAAGTTGAATCTGTCCTGCAATTCCGTATAGCTTTCTTCGGCGTAATGCGCGCCGATTTCGGCAAGCGAATCCATCTGGGGATAGAAATAGATGTCGAAATGGCCGGTTTTCATCACCTGCCATTCGAAACGGTTGTATTGAATTTTATTCTGCCCGAAGTAGTACTGGGCTTCCGTCTCGAGCGGCCGCAAGGCGAGGAAAAGGGTCAAAACGAGAATGACGCGATGAAATAAAACTCGCTGCATAAAACGGCTGGTCCGGTTTTTGTAAAAGACTTAACTCTGTTCAATTTAACCCGAAAAACTTGGAAAAACAAATTGAAATTGAGCCAATCGACCCAATATATTGAAGATAGATGCCAAAAAGCCGTGCCGTACCCGAATGGAATCCGGATTTGCGGCTTCACGGGCCGGGCATAAGCCAATATGTTGATTTTGTTCGAAGCATTGCGTAAATTGTTTTAACCTGGATTCATTCCAGGAATACATGCATCCATTCAGAATGAAACATTCGTTTATCCCCGTCGTCTGGGTGCTGGGGCTTGCGCTGCTGACCGGAGCCGCCGTTCAGGTCGCCAATTCCAGCCGGTCTCTTTACGCCAAGCTGCGGCTGTTCAGCGAGGTCCTTGACAAGATCGAAACAGAATATGTGGAGGAAAAGGACCCGCAGGTTCTCGTCGAGAACGCCATACGCGGCATGGTGTCGAATCTCGATCCGCACACCACATACATGAACCCGCAGCAATTCGAAAAATGGAGCCAGAATTTCGAGGGGTATTCGGGCATCGGCATATACTACGACATCATCAGCGACAAGATCACCGTTCTGTCCGTGATTCCCGGCGGACCATCGGACAAGGCGGGGCTCGCCAGCGGTGACCGTATCGTGGCGATCAACGGGGAAAGCGCCGTGGGCATGAAACGCGACGACGTTCCTCTGAAGCTGATGGGCTCCAAGGGCAGCAAGGTTGAAATCTCCGTGGAACGCGCGGGCTGGAGCAAGCCAAGGCCGTATTCGCTGCTTCGCGACGAGGTGCACATCCAGAGCGTCGCGTTCGCCTTCATGCTCAGGCCCCAGGTGGGCTATGTTCAGATCGCGCGGTTTGCGGCCACCACGGCGGGCGAGTTCGAGAAGGCCCTTCTGAAACTTGAAGGGGAGGGAATGAAGCAGCTGATACTCGACTTGAGGCAGAACGGCGGAGGATATCTCGAAGCGGCCGTGCAGGTGGCCGACAAGTTCATTCCGGGAGGCAAAAGGCTGGTCTACACCAAGGGCCGGGTTCCCGAATCGTTCAGGGAGTTCTTTTCGAATGAGAAGCAGACGCGTCTTGCGCTGCCCATCGTTGTGATGATAGACAGGGCCTCCGCGTCGGCCTCCGAGATCGTGGCGGGCGCGCTTCAGGATTGGGACAGGGCATTGATCGCCGGGGAAACGAGTTTCGGCAAGGGACTGGTGCAAAGCCAGTACAAGCTGGGCGACGGCTCGGCCCTGCTCATGACCACGGCCCACTATTTCACGCCTTCGGGCAGGCTCATCCAGAGACCGTACGGCGACAAATCGTTCGAGTCCTATTACGACGAGATCATGGAAGACAGCGTCAGGGCCAAATGGGAAAAGGACCCGTCCCGGCCCGTGCATAAGACCATGGTGCTCCAGAGAAAGATGCTCGGCGGAGGCGGCATCACGCCCGACGTTTTTCTCGCGATGTCCGTCGATACGCTTCCCCAGCCGGTACGCCGCATGTTTTACGCCGCGCAGCGTCCGTTTTTCACCTTTGCAGAAACCTACGTGCTCGGGCATCCCGAGCTGCTGAAGACCGATTTCAATTTTTTCATACGCGACGTGAAACTGAATTCGAACACGCTGCCTCAGTTTTTCAACCATCTCAAAGAGAAGGGCGTGGCCGTGACCAACGCGGAATACGTCAGGCATTCGGACGACATCCAGTTTCTGCTCAAACAGGCCATTGCCACCAAGGTATGGGGGGACGAATCGGGCTTTAAAGTGCAGATGTTGAGAGACAAGCCCCTTGTGGAGGCGTTGGGGAAAATAACGGCGGCGCAGACGCTGTTATCCAAAGCGTATCGATTGGGAGCGGGCAGGTAATTGGTAATCGGTTATGGTTTATGGGC
>JBFZEN010000130.1:0-3219 GCA_041306805.1 bacterium | reverse complement strand
TTCACCCCTGCGAATCCTTTCATACGTCAAACCGACGCTGATTTTCCCGTTGATCCATAGAGACGCGCCGGCCTGGACGCGGTCGAAATCGTTGCCCAGCGGATGCCCCAGCGGCACGTTCCTGTGGATGAACGTTTCCCAGAGACGGATGGTTTTATAGGTCCGGTTCGTCACCCGCGCGTATTCCCCAAACAGGGTCAGGCCCGGCACGTTCAGGGGATCCGCGATCCGGCTTCCGGCCAGCCACCCGATTTCGGACGGCTCCTGGTCCATGGATCCGGTGCGTTCGATCTGGATGTAGTCGATCAGAAGCGAGCCGTTTACCTGCCATCGCAACGCGGGGTAGAAAAGAATATCCACGGACCCGAGCGTGTTGCCCTCGCCTTTTTCATTCATCTGTTCGCCGTGGAAAAAGATCGCGGGATTGAGATAAAACCATTCGAACTGTCGTCCCGGACCCCCGTAGAGAACCAGCTCCGAAACCGCGGCCTGGAAGCGTCCCCGCAGCAGCTTCACGTCGAGCCTGTGGGCCGAAATAAAACGGTAAATCCATCGCCCTGCCGAAAGCCCGAGGGAATCGTCGGCAACGGCCGGATTTTCGATCTTGTCCAGGGCCGAGGTCGTGAACGTGTACCGAAGAGGACCCAGGTCGGCCGAGGCCGTGAACTGGTCCAGCGGCCGGCAGACGTCCGAGAAGAGGAACGAGCCGTTCCGGCCGGCGCCCCAGCGCAGGAAATCGCGCCCGAGTTTGAATCCGAATCGTCCGGCCCGTACCTTGACATAGGCCTGCTCGGTGTACCCGACCATGCCCCTCCATTTTTTACCCGTATAGGACGGATCATCCACCAGAGTCTGATCCATGCTCACCGCGTTCCCCGCCGCGCCGAATTTCCCAAGGGGAACCGCGATCCGGCTTTTGTATACCCCGCGGAACCTGGAATCGGTTTCTTCTCCCCCGCTCACGCCGCCCTGCCCGTTCAAACCCAGCAATAGCGGTTCCGGGAAATCGGACTTTCCCTGCATTTCCTCGATTTCGTTCCTGAATTCATCGACAAGAAGCTTGAACAGCCTTTTGTCGGAGACGCTGAGAACGAGGCCGCCGTCCTTCTCGCGCTTCCGCATTTGGACGAGCGCCTCGGCCGCCTGCCCCCGGGTGTACGGCCGGTTCAATTCGAACAATTCTTCGAACCCGCCCCTCAGCCTCAGGGCGTCTATGCATTCATTGGCCCAATGCCATGAGGGCAACGTTTCATGGACCAGGGCAAATGAAAAAATGGGGATTACAAGAGCAAAAACAAAAAGGCATTTCTTCATCATGTCAATTCCCCCGTTTGATTTTCGCGCAACCAGGGACAAGTTGTGTTGAAAAAACCAGGGCTGGACGGTAAAGAACCGGCCAAAACAGCAACCGGGTCCGACTATTTTATCAATCCGCGGCAATAAGAAAAAAGCCCGCCCGCCGCACGGCGGTTTTCGCGTTCCATTCTATTTAAAACCCAATTGCATCTTGACCTCTTCCCACTTTTCCTGCGCAATCCGGTAATTGGCCAGGTTTCCGATGTCGATGAAGAATCGGTCGGTCACCACGCCGCGCATCCGCCCGAGCAGCCGGGGAATGACATGGTACGACATGTCGCAGGGAATGGCATCGGGTATATGGTCGAAAAGACGGGGGGATGCGGCCATGACACCCGTATTGGAGAGATCGCCCGGCGGATGCTCCGGTTTTTCGACGAATCCGGTGATGCGTCCTTCGGAATCGAGCGTGACGATGCCGCTTTCTTTGGGGATGTCGGTGTGGAACAGCGCCATGGTGAGCACGGGGTTTTTATCGCGCTGCACCTTGACCAGCGGTTCCAATTCGAGCGACGTCAGTCCGTCGGCGTAAACGATCATGAAAGCCTCCTCGCCGTCCACAAAGCGCCGGTTCTTGAGCAGGGTCCCGGCGCTCCCCAGCAGGCGGTCTTCATGGGTGATTATCGTCCTGATACCCGTGTCGAGGCCGCGGATGAACTTTTGAACCTTGTCCGCCAGATGGTGCGTGTTGATCAGCGCATCCGTCACCCCCCGCCTTTCGAGCTGCCGGTACCAGATTTCAAGCAGCGGAACGCCGCCTATGGGCAAAAGGCACTTGGGGGTCTCAAACGTCAAGGGACGCAACCGCGTCCCTTCACCTGCAGCGAGTAAAAAAGCCTTCATCTATTTCAATGAGTGAATTCATAATGGGATCCATCGAAGGGTTGCGTCCCGTTCCGGCGAAATCCGCCTTCCATCATGCTAAATACCCGCTTTCTTCGCATCGTTCATGAACTGCCTCACCGTCTCCTTGGTGTACGGGTGCACGATCATGCCCTCGAGCAGGTTCGGCATCACGGTCACGATATGCGCGCCCGCGTTCAGCCATTCAACCACGTTCAGCGCCTCGCGCGTGGAGCCGATGATGATCTGCGCGCGCAGATCGAACTGTTCCAAAAGATCCCTCAAGATCCTGATTTCGTTCACGCAGTTGTAGCCCATGTTGTTCACGCGCCCGCCGAAGAGCGAAACGTAGGTGGCGCCGGCCATGGCCGCCAGCAGGCATTGCTGGGCGCTCATCATGGCGGTGACGTTGATCTTGACGTTGTGCTTGGTCTCGAGCTCGTGTATCGCCTCGAGGTGCTCCATTTCTCCCTCGGGCCCGTGCACGGGGATCTTGACCACGATATTGTCGGCCCAGCCCGCGATTTCCCGCGCCTGTTCTATCATGCCCTTCTTGTCGTTCGTCGTCACCTCGGTCGACAGGGGAAAGGGATGAATGAGCCTGGCGATTTCGGCGGAGCGTTTTTTCACCTGCTCGAACCCGCCCGAAACGCCGTCCCTCAGCATGATGGTGGGGTTGGTCGTCACGCCCCGGATGATGCCCATGCGGAGGTATTTCTCGATCTCATTGATTTTCCCGGTGTCCAGAAAAATGGCCATGCTCCACCTCCCTCGTTATTTGACCGATTCCCATTTCATTTCATGCACCGCCAGCAGGGGATGCGAAACCAGAAGATGCCAGACCACCGCCTGGAACGCTTCCGCGTGCGGCGTGATCGTGGAGGCCCGCACCGTCGGGATCACCACGCAGGCGTCGGCCACCTTGGCCGTGAAACCGCCGTCGCGCCCCACCACGCCGCAGATTTTTGCCCCGGTATCCCCGGCGTATTGCAGGGCCCGGACGATGTTGGCGCTGATGTT
>JBFZEN010000129.1:0-3175 GCA_041306805.1 bacterium | reverse complement strand
GGCCCGATTCTACGGCATCCCCAGTAGAGGGGGCGGCGCCATCACCGATGCCAAACTCCCCGATGCCCAGGCCGGGATGGAGTCCATGATGAGCCAGCTCATGGCCACCTTGTCAGGCGTTCATTTCGTGCTGCACTCGGCCGGAATCCTTGAAGGCTATATGGCGGCGTCCTACGAAAAATTCATCATCGACGATGAGATCTGCGGCATGTGCAAACGCATTAGACGCGGGGAGCAGGCCGATCCCGAAAAACTTGCCCTGGACGTGATCGCCCAGGTGGGGCCGGGCGGCGAATATCTGACCAGCACGCACACCTTCCAGAACTTTCGCAAGGAGCTGTACGCCCCGATCATGGAGCAAAAGGAGCCCTACGACCGCTGGAAGGAAAAGGGGGGGGAGTCCATCGAAAAGGTGGCCAACCGAAAATGGAAGGAAATTCTCGCGGCCTACCAGGAGCCCGGCATGCCCGCCGAGGCTCTTCGCGATTTGGAGAAGTACATCGAAAAAAAATACGGCAAGTAGTCTGTCATCCGACTCCGGCAACCTGCGGAGTGGCGACAATTTTCTTGATGGTATACCCGCAACCACTAACCATTCGCAAAGGAGAGACGCATATGGCAGTCCAGGATATTTTCAATGCGATACTGGCCTACGACGAGGAGACGGTAAAGGCCCGAACCCGGGCGGAGATTGAGGGCGGCACGGACATTGCCACCATTCTCAACGAGGGGTTGATCGCCCCGATGGACGTGGTGGGCGAACGCTTCAGCGCCGGGGATCTGTTCATTCCCGAGATGCTCAAGGCGGCCCAGGTCATGAAGAAGGGCCTCGAGATCCTCAAGCCGCACCTGACCGTCGGCCAGAGCCGGAGCAAGGGCACGGTGGTCATCGGCACGGTCAAAGGGGACCTTCACGACATCGGCAAGAACCTGGTTTCCATGATGCTGGAAGGGGCCGGTTTCGAAGTGGTGGACCTGGGGGTGGATGTGAGCAGCGAGCGCTTCGTCAAGATCGCAACCGAGAAGAATGCCAGGGTGATCGGCCTGTCGGCGCTGTTGACGACCACCATGCCGGCCATGGACAGCACGGTCAAGGCGGTTAAGGAGGCGGGCCTGGCGGTCAAGACCATCGTGGGCGGCGCGCCGGTGACCCAGGCGTTTGCCGATACGATCGGCGCGGACGGTTACAGTGCCGATGCCGCCGGGGCGGTGAAGCTGGTCAAACAAATCGTGGCATAAGTCGGAAAAGAGGAGCACCACATCATGGTCATCATCGGAGAATTGATCAACGCCAGCCGCAAGGCCATCAAGGCGGCCATCGAGGCCCGGGATGCCGAGGCCATTCAAAAAGTGGCCAGGGAACAGGCCGATGCAGGCGCGGACTATATCGACGTTAACGCGGGTGTCTTCGTCGGCCGCGAGCCCGAGCACCTCAAGTGGCTGGTGGAAACCGTGCAACGGGTGACGGACAAGCCCTGCGCCATCGACAGCCCGGATCCCCGGGCGATTCAGGCCGCCCTTTCCGTCCATCGGGGAATCCCGCTGATCAATTCGATCTCCCTTGAAAAGGAGCGCTATGAGAAGCTCATGCCCATCATCGCCGGCACTCAGATGAAGGTGATCGCCCTGTGCATGAGCGATGCGGGGATGCCCCAGACGGTGGCCGACCGCCTGAAGATCGCCGATGCGTTGGTGAACGGGCTGCTCAAGAACGCCGTCGCGCTGGAAAACATCTTCGTGGATCCGCTGGTGCAGCCGTTGTCGGTTAACGGCGGCTTCGGGGTGGAATTCTTAAACGCCATCGAAAAAATCATGACGACCTTTGGCGGAATTCACACGGCCTGCGGACTTTCCAACATCAGCTACGGGCTGCCGGCCCGGAAATTCATCAACCAGATCTTTATGGTCATGGCCGTTGCCAAGGGCCTTGACGGGGCGATCATGAACCCGCTGGACAAGAAGATGATGGCCAACATCATTGCGGCCGAGGCCCTGGCCGGCCGGGACGATTTCTGCACGGATTATCTCAAGGCGTTTCGTGCCGGCATGTTCGAGGGGTAGACATCGCGGAAGCGGGGAATGTTTTTCCGCGTTGTTCGATGACCGGGATCGAAGCGTCATCGGTCTCTGCCCTGGAGGCGAAATACAGTTTTCATTCCCGGGCCGTTTTTGCATATATGCGGCATGGAAAACGAAAAATATTTTTCATTGTTTTCCGAAAAAATATATGCTGAAACGAAAAATATTTTTCTATTTGAACTTTCCCTAAGATTGGACACCCATCTGACGGTTTCTCAAAAAATTAGTTAATAAACTATTATTAAATGAAAATTAATGGATTTTTAAAGTTTTTGAATAGAATGAATAAAGGTCATTTTCTACGGTATGTTTATTGCTTATGAATTGTTTACTTCATGCAAGCGTCACGGTTTCATCTCAAGCAACGGAGTTCACCCCAACAATCCCAAAGGAGGAACACATGAGAAGAAAGAAGCTGATCGTCAGTATGGTAATGGCCTGTTTTGCCCTGACCTTGTTTACCGCCACCGCCATGGCGGCGGACAAGGTGCTCAAAGTCGGTGTTCTGGGGCCCTTTACCGGTCCCGCGGCCAAAAACGGTGCCGAATTCAAGGCATCCGTCGAGATGGCGTTGGACAAGATCAATTACACGGTGGGCGACTACAAGCTCGAGATTGTATGGATTGACAGCCAGAGCGATCCGGCCAAGGCTGCCAGCGCTTATGCGGAGGCGGTCGAAAGAAAAGGCATCGATTGCGCCATGCAAAATTGGCACAGTTCGGTGGCCGTAGCGGCCATGGACGTGGCGGCCCAGTATAAGATTCCCCACTGGTTCGGTTTCGGAGCAACCGAAGTGGTCAACGAAAAATGGCGCAGCGATCCCGAAAAATACAGCTACTGGGGCGGCAAGGGCTGGCCGATTCCGGCCAAGTTGGCACTGGGATATGTGGAGTGCCTGGAAAATGCCATCGCCGACGGATCCTGGAAGCCCAAAAGCAAGAACGTCGCCATCTACGGCGAGGACAGCGACTGGGGCCGCAGCCTGGGCGGTGCATTGAAAGGCTTTTTCGCCGAAAAGGGCTGGGAGATCGTGTCCGAAGATTACTTCGCGCTCACCCAGACCGACTTTTACCCGCTGCTCGGCAAATACAAGAAA
>JBFZEN010000128.1:0-9064 GCA_041306805.1 bacterium | reverse complement strand
TTCACGCTTGCGGCCGGGGAAATAACCGGTCTGGCCGGCGCGAACGGATCGGGCAAAACCACGCTGCTGCGCTGTCTGAACGGGCTGATCATTCCCGATTCGGGAACGGTGCAGGTAGACGGATTTTCCACCAAAGACCCGGCCGCGCTGTTTGAAATCCGCCGGCTCGCGGGCATGGTGTTCCAAAATCCGGACAATCAGATCGTGTCGACCACGGTCGAGCGCGAAATCGCGTTCGGCCTCGAAAACCTCGGCCTGGGCCCGGCCGTGATGCGTGAAAAAGCGGACCGCGCGCTCAGGCTGTTCCGGCTCATGCCGTACCGCCTGGAATCGCCGCACCGCCTGTCGGGCGGAGAAAAACAGAGGCTGGCGCTGGCTTCGGTATGGGCCATGGATCCGCACTATCTTATTCTTGACGAACCCACGTCGCTGCTCGATCCCAAGGAGAAGTCCGAATTTCTTGTCCTGGTGCGGAAGCTCGCGAGGGTGAAGCGCGTCGGCGTGATTCTTGCCTCCCAGTATCCCGAAGAAGTCGCGGCCTGCGACCGGCTTCTCGTTCTTGACCGGGGAAAAATCCGGTACGACGACGAACCGGCGCGCGTCTACAGGCATGCGTCCATTTTGAAAGGACTGGGCCTGAACGTGCCGGTCGAGGCGGAACTGGGCGCCCTGTTCGCGCGATGATCGATATCCACGGACTTCATTATGTCTACCGGTCGCCCTTCTTTCCCGAACACAGGGCGCTGTCGGGCGTTTCCTTCCGCATTGAACGCGGAGAAATGGCGGCCCTGGTCGGCGCTTCGGGATCCGGGAAGACCACTTTGATCCAGCATTTCAACGGTCTGCTGCTTCCGTCGTCGGGGCGCGTTTGTGTCATGGGGATGGACCCGGCGGCATCGAAAAAGCGATTGGGCGGGCTCCGCAGAAAGGTGGGGCTGGTATTCCAGTTTCCCGAATTGCAGCTTTTCGAAGAAACCGTCGAGAAGGATGTCGCGTTCGGGCTCAAATCGTTCGGCCTGTCCGAAACGGACGCCCGGCAACGCGTCCGAAGCGCCTTGGAGCTGGTGGGCCTCGACTGCCGCGCGTTCGGCAAGCGGACGCCTTTCCACCTGAGCGGCGGCGAGAAGCGGAGGGCGGCGCTGGCGGGCATTCTGGTGATGGAACCGGAAGTGCTGGTGCTGGACGAGCCCACGGCCGGGCTCGACTGGGAAGGCACGCGGCATGTGGAAGACATTCTTCAAGCCTACCACCGTTCGGGAAAAACGGTCGTGTTCGTTTCGCACGACATGGATCTGGTGGCCAGGCTGGCCGACCGGGTGCTGGTGCTGTCGAAGGGGAAACTGGTTTTCGACGGCCGCAAGAGCGACCTCTTCAAGCGGGGCGCATTGCTCAGGCAGGCGGAGCTGACCCTGCCGCATGTGGTTCGTTTCATGCGCAGGCTCAGGCGGAACGGCATGCCCGTGAGAACGGACGTGTTCAACATCGAAGACGCGAAAAAGGAAATACGGAGGGTGTTGAGGAAAAATCCGAAATACCGGAAGGCTTATAAGCCAGATGTTAGAAGTTGAAATTTGAAAATGGAATCATTACTTTGAAAACAATGACCATTGCAAGAATGGGTGGTCGTTATTTACGATAAAACATCTTAAAAAAAATATTTACACCTGTGGGTTTTTAATGAACAAAGAACGCGTAAAAACGAAGTGAATTGATTGTGTTCAATGTAAACAATATATAATATTCACCCCATGGGAATGCATTTGGTTGCCGTTTGGTGATTTGTAATTATCAAATGCGGGTGTCAGGGGTGAGATTCAAAATGACCGCCGATCGAAGGAGAGATAAAAATGAGAAGTAAAATATTTGCCGCTTATTTTATCGTGTTTGCCGTCCATGTTTCGAGCGCGCAGAGTGGTTGGATCATGCAAAGTCCCCCGCCATTTCAATATACATTCATGGATGTTCATCTGTTCGATAAAAACAATATCATGGTTATCGGCAGCGAAGGGGCAATTCGAAAAACCACAAATGGGGGTTCGAATTGGACGTCCATTGAATCGGGTACCAAGAGCAACCTGCAAGCCGTCTGTTTTATCGATCCTGATACCGCCTGGGTGGTGGGGAGTTCTTCGACCATCCTCAAGAGTACGAACCGGGGTGAAACGTGGGCTCCAATAACCAGCGATTTGCCGACGTATCTCACCTTGAAGGACGTCTTTTTTAAGGATTCAAAGACAGGGTTGTTGCTTTCCGACGGAGCCATTTACAAAACGGTCGATGGAGGGGCCCATTGGCAAAGTAAACTGAAAACGGCTTCCATGACTTTCTTGGAATCGTTCGATTTTTACGACGCGAATACCGGGATAGCGGTTGGAAGCAGCGGCACCGGGAAGGTATTCCGAACCACGAACGGGGGGGACGACTGGTCGGCCAGCGACGTGGGCGGGGCGTCGTGGGTGTACGCTTCCTGTATGATCGACGCCAAGAACTGCTGGGCTGCGGGGCTGAGAGCTTCGAGAATCACTATTTCAAGCGATATGTGGACGGGCACATCGATCACCATTGAGAGCCCGATTTACACCTTGTGGAGTTCGACGAATGGAGGCGAGAACTGGACGCAAAAGAATCTGTCGTATTCGGGAAGAATTTATGGAATCGAATTCCTTGACAACCGTATCGGTTTTGCGGTGGGTGAACAAGGTCTCGTCTTGAGAACGGAGGATGGCGGTTCGAACTGGAATGGAATCAAATCGGCTCATAACATGTATCAAATTTGTTTTTCAGGAAAGTCCGCCGGATTTGCGGTGGGCGCAAAAGGAACCCTGATGTCGAGCACGGACGGGGGAGACGCATGGAAGCTTCTTTCAGGCAGCGGAACGACCAACAATCTGGCATCCGTTTTTTTTCTGAATGAAAACGTCGGTTTGGCCGTCGGTTTAAGCGGAACCATCATGCACACGACCACCGGCGGCGCTTTATGGTCCGATTATTACATAAGCCTGAACAGCACTTCCACCCACTGGTATTCCGTCTGTTTCCCGGATTCCTCCACGGGATTTTTACTCGGCGATGGATTCAACAACATACTTAAAACGATCAATTCGGGAAAGAACTGGAACTGGAACGAAAGGCAGTCGTCGTGGAATATCAACGACTCCTTTTTTATAAATCCGTCAAAAGGATGGCTTGCAGGCGACCAGGGTGTCATCGCCGTCCGTAACGGAAAATCGCAGAACAATTATTGGACGCCCCAAACGAGCGGAACCACATATAATTTATTTTCCATCTTTTTTGTCGACACGTTAAACGGCTGGGCTGTTGGGCAGGCCAGCACTGTACTGCACACAACGGACGGAGGCAACAAATGGTCGTCCATGGCGGCCGGTTTGCCCAAAGATTTGACATCAGGGTCTGCCATGAATTCCGTATATTTTATCGATCCTTTAAGGGGCTTTATTGCCTGCACCAATGGCATCATCAGAACGGTCGATGGAGGCACAACCTGGTTTAATGCGTGCGATTTTTCCCCCGTTTTCGATTTGGCATTTGCCGACGGCGCAACAGGGTGGGCTGTCGGATCGAGCGGCATCATACTCAGGACAAATGATGCCGGTCTCACATGGGGGCTGCAGAAAAGTGGCACATCCGAGCACCTGGAATCCGTTTTTTGCGCGAACGACAAGACGGTCTATATTGCGGGATACAAGGGTGTCATTATAAAGACAACCAACGGCGGGGGCGACGTCATTTACCCCCCAACCGCGCCGGTCATCACATGGCCAGGAAATAAATCAATAAACAATTCAGTGAATCTCACCATGACATGGCAGACTTCCGCAAACGCCACGTCCTATCGGTTGCAGGTTTCGCAGGATTCATCGTTTTCCAGCCTAAAATTGGATTGCCGGGAAATCAAGGCGACACAGTTTACGCTTGTTGAATTGGATGGGCAGAAGGAATATTTTTTCAGGGTGAAGGCATGCTATGAAGACAAAATGTCCAGCCCATGGTCGACGGTCAATCGATTTAAGACAGGAACAGCGGTAACTCAGGATCCGATTTGGGTTCAAATCAATAAAAATTATTATGATTACCGGGATGTTTTTTTTATCAATTCCTCAACCGGATGGGCCGTCAGCAATTACGGCATTTCCAAAACCACGGATGCCGGCAATGCCTGGAATATATCTGCGGTCGAGGCATTCGGATCGCAAGTGAGTCTGCAGAAGGTTCGCTTCATTGACCAGTCGTCCGGTTGGGTTTCGGGCGACAGTCTTCTTTTCCATTCCAGCAACGGTGGTTCGTCATGGCAACAAATATACAATGTCGGAAAGTATCATTCGTTTGGGGATTTTTCATTCATCAATCAAACCTCGGGATGGGCAATTATCGACAGCAGGCTATATAAAACGACCAACGGCGGCCTTGAATGGAAAAAACAGATGGACGACAGTTTTGTGAAAATTTATTTTCTAAATGAAAACACGGGTTGGGTGGCGGGATACGGCGGGCTGGTATGCATGACAACCACTGGTGGCAGTACATGGAGGCGGCAAAACAGCGGAATATCGAACGTCAATATCGACGCCTTTTTTATCGATGAAAATAATGGTTGGGTAGCGCAGGCCAATTCGATCATGCGCACCACAAACCAGGGAGACAATTGGACTTTACAGGCGAGTTTTGAAGGTGTCACGATTAAAAAAATATTCTTCTTTAATTCAAATATTGGCTGGGTATTGGGGAATAATTACAATACCTACCCCTACCATTCGACTGTTATTACCACGACTGATGGAGGTTCTACATGGGCACTACATGAGTTGAAGGATGGCACCAACCTGAATTCCATTTTCTTTATCGACGATAAAAAAGGATGGGCAGTAGGTGACGGTATTTGGAAAACGACCATTGGAGGGGTCAGGACGACCGGAGTCGATGAAACCGCATCGGGATACGGGAAGAGACCGGGCTCGTATGGATTGCTTCAGAACTACCCGAATCCGTTCAATAATTCTACGGTCATTTCTTTCGAGCTGCCGGAAGAAGGCAGAATGACCTTAAAAATTTACAACATGCTTGGGCAGGAGGTGAAAACGCTTTTTGACGGAATTAGAAATGCGGGCAAACATAACGAAGCATATTCCTTTAATGATTTACCCAGTGGAATATATTTCTATCAAATATGCATCGGTGAACACATCCTTACAAGGAAATTTATTTTAATGCGATAACCGGATTGGGAATTGCGATCTTCTCTAAATCGGTCGACCAGTATGAGGACGGGCACGAAAGGATTTTGCTGAAATGTCATAAGGCCAAAAATACAAAATATGCATTTATTCGGAATGGCTCAACCATATCAGATCAATAAATAAACACCCGGTATCATTTAACGGTGTTTTCCGCCGTTTTATATTTTCTTCCAAGACAAATTACCACTTGAAAAAAACAAATATTTCCCCTATTTTTTATGAATGAAGCGCTTTTTCTCCCTCTTTCACCGCGCCATGGCGGAGTGGCAGCAGGACAAGGCCCCGAGGCTCTCGGCGGCGCTCGCGTTTTACACCATATTCTCCCTGTCGCCCGTGCTTGTCCTTCTCGTTCTCACCGCCGGATTGTTTTTCGGCATCGACACCACGCAGGCGTTTCTCGTTGAAAAGATACGCGACTTCATGGGGCCGCAGGCGGCCGAAATCATTCCCCAGGTGTTCGTCCGTTCGCTGAGGCCGATTTCGGGCATTGCCGCCACGTTGGCCAGCCTTTTCGTGCTTCTATGGGGCGCGTCCTCCGTTTTCAGCTACCTTCGGGATTCCTTCTGCACGATCTGGCGCCATACCCCAAAGAGCGGACGGTTCGGGCTTCGAAGATTTTTCAGACACCGCCTGATCGGCCTGGTCATGGTGGCTGTGGCCGGCGGTTTTCTTCTGTTCTCCCTTTTCCTGACCACGGTCGTCACAGCCACGTCGCATGTCGTGAAAGACATACTGCCCCTGTCCGGCGTTTTTTATCAGGCGGCGGATTTCGCCGTTTCGACGGCCATGCTCACTCTGGTTTTTTTCACTCTGTACACGATTCTGCCTCCCGTCCGGCAGACGTGGAAGGACGCCCTGCCGGGGTCGTTCATCACGGCCGTTCTGTTCACCATCGGCAAGATATTGATAGGTTATTATTTCGTGAAATCGACCGTCGCCTCGGCGTACGGGGCCGCGGGGTCGATCGTGGTGTTTTTAATCTGGATTTATTTCGGCGCGCAGATATTTTACTACGGCGCGGAATTCAACAAGGTTTGGACCGGGACGTTCGGTTCGGGGAAAGGACAATAAACACGGATGGCACGGACCGAACGGAACCGCACGGAATGATGACTTTTTGTTTTTCCGGATAAGTGATTAACATATTGAATGATTTCGTCCGTGGGTTGAAACGGAAAAGGAGAAATGATGTTCAAACGATTATTGGCAGTGTCCATTTTTATTTTGATTTCATGGCCGCTCTCGGGTGCCGATAGGCCGGATCACACCGGGGGAAGACCCGACGCCTGCACCAGCATCACGGTGGCGAAGGGGGCTTTCGTCGACGGGTCCGTCATCACGTCGCACACGTGCGACAGCCACCGTACGAGGACGAACCTCGACATGGCCTCTCCCGGGATTTATCCAAAGGGATCCCGCCTGCTGCTGCAAAAGCGCGTGAACGACGATTCCCTCGCCATGCCGGCCTACCAATTCGTCCCTACCGGTGAAATTCAGCAGGCGGAGCGCACCCATGGCTACATCAACACGGCCTATCCCTGCATGAACGATAAACAGCTCGCGGTGGGCGAATCCACATTCGGCGGACGAAAAAACCTGCAATCCGAAAAAGGATTCATCGATTGTACGATTCTGGTCAGGTTGATGCTCGAACGCTGCTCCACGGCGCGGGAAGCCATCCGGCTGGCCGACGACCTGACCGGCAGGTACGGCTACAACGACGAAGGCGAATGCCTGACCATCGCCGACACGTCCGAGGTGTGGCATTTCGAAATCACGGGACCGGGCGCGGGGAACACGGGCGCCATATGGGCGGCCCGCCGCGTGCCGGACGGACAGGCGTCGGTCAACGCCAACGCAAGCCGGATCCGCCAACTCGATCTGTCGAAACCGGATGAGTGTCTCGCGTCCCGGAACGTGTTCCGCGTCGCGCAGGACAGCGGATGGTGGAATTCTTCAAAGGGACCGTTCGAATTCTGCTACGCCTATGATCCCGAGGGCCGGAGTTCTTTCGCGGCCCGGCGCAGGTAATGGCGAGTGCTTTCCCTTCTGGCTCCTTCATTGAAGCTCGATCCCGAGGCTGAAAACCATCCCTTTTCCGTGATACCCGATTCGCCGGTGACCCTGCCCAAACTGATATCCGTTTTCCAGGACTATTACCAGGGCACCGAATACGACATGGTGAAAATGATCACCTCCGCCGATACCACGGGCAAAACCGTGATATCGCCCTTCGCCAATCCCTTCATGCCGTACGACATGTACGGCCTTTTCAAGATCAACGGCGGATGGGGCAGGCTGGGGGAGAGGACCATAGCCCGGTGGTACACGATTTACGCGACCATCACCCAGTCGAGGGGATGGCTGCCGGATCCCGTCGGCGGCGTCGTGTGGCTTGCCTGGGACAACGTCGCCACCTCCATCTATGTGCCCCTGTACTGCCAGAACAGGGACGTGCCCCCTTCATATAAAATCAACGGCCGCGCCAGGGGTTTTACCCGCGACTGCGCCTGGTGGGCCTTCAATTATGCGGGCACCACGGCGGCCCAGAGGTGGGGCGACATGAAAAAGGACGTGGAAAAGGTATGGAAACCGGTTCAAGAGGGGCTTTTACTGAACCAGCAACGCATTGAAAATCAGGCAATTGCACTATATCGTAAAAATCCCGCTTCAGCCGTATCCTTTTTGACAGGGTACAGCATCAGCAGGGGAAATGAGGCTGTCCGCCGAAGCTGGGATCTGGGCGATTATCTATGGACAAAGTATGACGAGAAATTTTAAGGGGGATGCTTTTTTCCTTGACAAAATCCTTTAAAAGTTTATATTTATAAGGCTGTTTATTTAAAATTTCCCGCCAAAGGCGGAATGGGTATAATTCCCCGCCGCCCGCGGCGTCCGTGGTTTCAGTTCTTTGTGGTACTCTGCTGCTTGTCCGTCCCGCTCCGGCGGGACGGGATCGCGTAAGAATCGTTCATTGCGGGAATAGCTCAGCTGGTAGAGCGTCACGTTGCCAACGTGAATGCCGCGGGTTCAAGTCCCGTTTCCCGCTCAATACGGCGGCGTAGCCAAGTGGCTAAGGCGAAGGTCTGCAAAACCTTTATTCAGCGGTTCAAATCCGCTCGCCGCCTCTTGATGGAAGTGTAAGTGCCGGGATGGCGGAACTGGTAGACGCAAGGGACTTAAAATCCCTTGTCCCTTACGGGGCGTGCCGGTTCGATTCCGGCTCCCGGCACGCCATGTGGAAAGCGCATGAAAAAACCCACCTTCAGGTGGGTTTTTTCATAGAACCGGCCTGATGCAGGGTGTCACGGGCTGAGGTCCGGAAAAACCATAGAGGAGTCTGTTTTGTTCGAGGCGGTCATTTTCGACATGGATGGAGTGCTCGCCGACAGCGAACCTCTCCATTTCCGGGCGGAAAAAATAACTCTTGCTCCCCTGGGCGTGCGGCTTCGGCTGGAGGATGTGCAGCCCTACATGGGCACGACGCCCAGGATTTTTCTTGAGGGCATGATCCGCCAACATGGACTTGATGTATCCCTGGAATCCTTGCTTGAGACACACCATGCCACATTGCTGGATCTGTACCGCTCCGATGCCAGGCCGATCCCCGGCGCTCTTCGTCTTGTCCATAGACTCCGGAAACTGGGTGTCGATCTGGCCCTGGCTTCCAGTTCCCACCAATGCCTGGTGGACGCTGTTCTCGAACGGTTCGAACTCCGGAACGTTTTCCGGGTTGTGGTCAGTGGAGACCAGGTCGGCCGGGCGAAACCCTGGCCTGATATCTTCCTCGAAGCCGTGAAACGCCTGGG
>JBFZEN010000127.1:0-2545 GCA_041306805.1 bacterium | reverse complement strand
CTGCTTCATATTCCATACGTCGTTTTTATTCCCCTTCTGGCCCAATTTCTCAAACCCAGATGGGGCCACTCTGCGAATACCGTCAAATCCAGACAATAAAATAAGCCCTTGACCGATAAAAATCAAGGGCTTATTTTGTACGCCCGTTGGGAGTTGAACCCAAAACCTTTGGCTCCGGAGGCCAACGCTCTATCCAATTGAGCTACGGGCGCATGCTGCCAGATTTGAATGCTTACAGTTTACTAAAAATTCCCCTGAATGTCAAGTAGGCATCAGGCCTATTTTTACGGTTCTCAACAAGGGCGTTCTTTTTTATGAAATCTCACCTTTTATCCGGAAACAGTTTCTGAAGCGTTTTTTTGTCGGGCGGCGTAGTGGCCAGGCTCACGATGATCAGGGCGGCCACCGACACAAAAAGCGACGGATAAATGCCGGGAATTCCCCAGGGATCTCCCCCCCGCATCACCTGCGGCCAGGCCGCCGGAACCACGAATTCGAAGAACAGGGTCAGAAACGCTCCGGAGAGAATGGATGCGAGCCCTCCGGCCCTGGTGGCGCGCTTCCATGCCAGGGCGGCCAGCAAGGCCGGCGTGATGGAGACGCCGTACATGGTGTAGGCGAAATAACTGTACTTCAGCACCGAGACCGGTTTTTTCATGACGGTCGGAATGAATATCATGAGAAACGCCAGTATCCCCAGAACCACGACGACGATTTTCTGCAGCACCACCATTTGTCTGTCCGACAGCGTTTTTTTACGGAAAGGCTGTATGATGTCGCGCATCACATTGGTGCTGGGCGACAGCAGATAGTTCATTCCTGTCGAAATCACCACGGCGCAGGCTGCCGCAAGGAGAAGCACGCCCACGGGGGCCGGCGTCATGTAGCGGGCCGCGAGAAGCACCATGGAGGCCGGATCCTTCCCCTGGCCCCAGAACCGGGATGCCGCAAATACGGCGATAACCACAACGAAGATTTCGACGAATACGGTTCCGATGATCCAGAGAACCACCGCCTGCCTGGCGGCCTTGGGGGTTTTGGCGCTGTAGAATTTCTGGTACATCGACTGAACCCCCATCAGCAGGAACAGGGTGGCCAGAAAATAACTGCCGGCTTTCAGGGCGGGATGGGCGCCGAAATCGGGGCTGAACACCTTGAAATGCCCGGGAGGAAGCGATTGCACGGCCTGGGACCATCCTCCGGCCGAGGAGATCACGAACGGAGTCGCAATCACGCAGGCCAGCATTATGACAATGCCGTTGGGCAGGTCCGTGTATGCGACGGCCATCATGCCGGCCAGGGCCGTGAAGAAAATGACGAAGAACGCCGCGATGCATTGGCCGGCCTCGACGGAAACCGCTCCGTCGGTGGCCACGTTGAGTATGTATCCGCCGGCCCGGAACTGATAGCTGACGATGGTGACGAAGGCAATGATCAGGGCGAAAGCTCCGAACAGCCTCGCGAAACGGCCGTAGCGTACCTCGAGAATATCGCCTATGGTGTACTGGCCGAACGTGCGTATCTTTCCGGCCAGGAAATAAATGCACATGATGCCGAGCCAGGCGCCCGCCGGCATCCAGATGGAGCTGAAGCCGGCCTTGTACGCGTATTCGGCCCCTGCGATGAACGTTCCCGACCCTATCCACGTGCATATCAGCGTGAACACCATCACGCGTATCGACAGCGAACGTCCCGCGACCATGAAATCCTCGTGTCCCTTGATCTTCCTGGAACGGACGAGGTTGAACGCCAGCAGCACCAGAATGTAGAGAAGGATGATGTAAAGATATGTCTGCATATTGCCTCCCTGTTGTACCGGTCCTGACCGGTTCCGCTCATTCAGTCCGTGCCGCGTCTTTACGAAACGGACAGCAGCACCAGTTTCTCCTGGAGTTCTCCCTGCACGGTGACCTTTCCTTCCGGTGTGATGAACACGTCGATCTCGGTTCGCACGGCCATGTCACCCTGAAGGTAGATTCCAGGCTCGATTGAAAAGCAGATGCCTGGAATGAGCCTGCGCTCGTCCCTGGTTTCGAGGTTGTCCATGTGCACGCCGTTTCCATGGACGTTCTCTCCGATGGAATGACCTGTTCGGTGTATGAAGGAATCCCCGAATCCGGACCGTTTGACCACCTCTCTGCAAGCCTCGTCGACCTCCCACCCCTGACAGGGCCGGCCGGTGGAAAACCGCTGACGGACGAAGGCCAGGGCCGCGTTCCTGGCGTCGCGGACGGCATCGAAAATCCGTTTGTATTTCTCGGAAGGCCTGTCGCCGGCGAAGCCGCACCAGGTGATGTCCGCGAAAACCGATCCCGGTTTTTTCATCTTGGCCCACAAATCGATGAGAATCGTGTCGCCTTTTTGAATGGTATAGGCGTTTGTTTTCGTGGGTTCGAAATGGGGATTGGCCGGATGGTCGTTCACGCCGACAATGGGGAATTCGTTCATGCAGTCGAGGCCGCATTCGTCAAAACGTCCGACAATGAATTGCTGCACGTCGAATTCGGTGACAGTCGACCCGTTTTTTAATTTTGATTCAATCAGA
>JBFZEN010000126.1:0-8297 GCA_041306805.1 bacterium | reverse complement strand
TCCCCGCCTTTACGATCGAGGGAAAGGTCGACAAGATGACCGACGTCCTGGTTCCCGGCAAGATGATCAATATGGGAAAATGCGTCGTCGTGGGCGGAGGACCCGTCACCAACGCCGGCGTATCCATCAGGCGCCTCGGGGTCAAAACGGAGCTGATCGGCAAAATCGGCGACGACGACTTCGGCAAGGAAATCCTCAGCTGGTATGAAGAGCATGAAGGTCATTTCCAGGGAATCAAGATGGTCAAGGGTGAATCCACCTCGTACACCATCGCGATCTGCATTCCCGGCATCGACCGGTTTTACCTGCACCATTGCGGGGCCAACGATACGTTTGGTTTCGACGATATGGACTTCGACATCGTGCGGCGTTCAAAACTGATGCTTTTCGGGTATCCGCCGTGGATGAAAAAACTTTATGAAAACACGGGAAAAGAGCTGACAAAAATCCTGAAAAAAACCAGGGAACTGGGAACCACCACCGCGCTCGATCTTTCCATTCCGGACGTGGACGGCTATGGCGACCGGATCAACTGGAAGGCCATCCTCAAGGACTGGATTCCGCTGTCGGACATCATGGTTCCGAGCGCGGAAGAGATATTCTATTTTCTCTACAAAGATCAATTTCTCGAAAAAAAGGCGCACCTCGGCCCCAAGGAGACCGTGCTTGACCATATGAGCGTGAAGGAGATTTCGATGCTCGGAAGCGATCTGATTAAAATGGGCGCGGCCATCGCCATGGTCAAATGCGGGCATCGGGGTTTGTACATCCGGACCGCAGGCCGGGACCGTCTGAAGAACATGGGAGCCGCAGGACCTTCCGGTCTTGAAAACTGGGCCGATCGCGAACTGTGGTTCCCCGTATACCACGAAGATCAATTTGTGGGAGCCCTGGGTTCCGGCGATTCGGCAATCGCGGGCTTTCTCTCTGCATTCGTCTGGAATCATACCATTGAATCGTGTCTGAGATACGCAAACGCCGCCGGCAGCATGAACGTCACCGTTCCGGACGGCCTGACCTGGAACAAGGGTTTTGACGATTTGACCCGCCGGATACAGGCGGGATGGAAGACGAAAGACCTGAAAATCGACGAAAAGGGCTGGATGAAAGAACGTGAGTTCTGGGTGGGGCCCGACAACCGCGGCACATGGGAATCGTGACCAAAAATCAAAAAACAGGAGCGCAAGATGTCCATTGAAAGAGACGCATTTGTCGGAAAAAAACTGGCTGCCCTGAGCCTGGCGGAAAAGGTCGGCCAGCTTTTGACATTTACCTGGCGCGGCACCATGCTGACGCCGAGCGGAATCGAACAGATCACAAGGCTGAACTGCGGCGGTCTCTGCCTCGAGCCCTACGCGCTTGAGACCAGCAAAAACCTCTACTGGGGCAATTCCCAGCTTGACAAGACGTTCAAGAAGCCGAAAGATTACTTCACGATTTCAAATACGTATTTTAACGGAAAAACGTTCGGCATCAGCATCACCCCCGAAGACTACACGGAAAAGCTGAATCAGCTGCAGCAGATCGCGATAAAAAGGCCGTCCGGTATTCCGCTTCACATGGTCATCGATTTTGAAGGCGATTTCAAGAACGATTACATGTCGGGGGGCATACGACAATTTCCGGGTCCCATGGGCATGGCCGCCATCGGCGACGTCGAGCTGACCTGCCAGATCGGCCGGATGATCGCCAAGCAGCTCACCGCCATCGGCATCACCCAGATGTACTCCCCCGTCTGCGACGTGAACACGAATCCGAAGAATCCCGAAATCGGGGTGCGTTCGTTCGGGGACGACCCCGAGGTCTGCGCCAAGCACGCCGTCGCCCTGATCAAGGGGCTTCAGGAGGGGGGAATCGCCGCAACCGCAAAGCACTTCCCCGGAAGGGGGGATTCAGGAACGGACGCACACGACGTTCTTGAAGTCCTCAAACTCAGCAAGAAGCGGATGCAGGAAGTGGATCTGGTCCCCTTCAAGGCCGCCATCGACGCGGGCGTCCGGGCGATCATGACGGGGCATTCCGTTTATCCGTCGTACGACGCCAAGTTCCCCACAACCCTGTCCGAAAAAATACTGACCGGACTCTTGCGGAACGAATTGGGATTCCAGGGCGTCATCGTTTCAGACGCCATCGGCATGGCCGCCATTCTGAAAAAGTGGCCCCTTCCCATGGCGTGCGCCATGGCCATCCAGGCCGGCGTGGATACCATCCTCTTGAAGGCGGATGACGAATCCAGATCGCAGTGTTTCTTCGGAATCAAGCAGGCCGTTGAAAAGGGCACACTCTCCGAAGACAGGCTCAATGACGCCGTGACGCGCCTTTTAAAGATGAAATACGACCAGGGTTTGTTTCAATCAGCCGGTACAATGGACCCGGAGAGGACCAAGGCCGTCACCCGCAGCAGGGAAATGGTCGACTTTTCTCGGGACGTCGCTCAAAAGGCCCAAATCATCATGTGGGACAAGAAGAAATTGCTGCCGCTGAAAAAGGACAAGAAAATACTGGTGATCGAGCAGCGTATTCCCTATGAATTCGTCGGAAAAGACCCGTACATGCACACCCATATGTTCTGCGAGCAAATGGTCAAGAATTCGGAAAACGTGATTCTGGTGGATACCGGTTTTTCCGCATTCGAGGACGAAATCAAGGAATGCCTCGCGCTGGCCAAAAAGGCGGATCTGGTCGTCATGACCAACTACTACGCCCGTATCGTCAAGGCCGGCAACAATCAGCTGCTGGTCAGGAAACTCAAGGCTGCGGGGCATCACGTGGTGGTGGTCACCAACAATCCATACGTGGTCGGCACGACGAAAGAGGCTGACGCCGTGGTCTGCAATTTCAGCGGCACACCGGATTCCATCAGGGGGTCGGCTGACCTGCTTTTCGGGAAAATCAAGCCGTCGCCGTCCACCCGCATACCCGTCCGGATCGGCGTCCAGCAGGCGGCCCCGGCGAAAGCGCTGAAGGCGCCCAAAAAGCATCCCTTGAATCTGTCCTATTGCTAGTCAGGCAGCGCGCCGGGACCTTCGGACGCCCTGCAAACCGGCAACCATTTCGGAGAGACTGAAACATGCCAAATACTTCAGGCTTGAAAATAAGCGACGTGTTCAGCATCGCCGGATCGCAAATTTCCGATATCTACGTCAAAAACAGAATGGCGGTCCATTTTCAGGGGATGTCGAAGACCCTGCAGTTCCCGCATACCATCGCCCTTCAGGGCGCTCCGACCTGTTCGATAGGCATTTCACCCGAAGGTTTGTACAACAGGCTGAACAATGCCGGAAGGCTGATCTTGTTGAATCAAAACGCGATTCAACTCGCCTCCGCGCCGTTCATCCGCGTGGGAGACAAGGTTTTCATGCTCACCACGAAGGATCCCGGGTTTGTGGAAGGTCCCGACGATGTGCCCGCCCTGAAAAATTATTATCATCCGAGCATCGCCGAAAAACAGGCTTCGATTTCCATCGCCACGCCCCTGTCGGAAATGTCCTACAAATTGGGCAAGGTCAGCGTGACACGAAGACTGATTTCCCCGTTTTTGTCCGGAGAGCCCCGGGCCCTCATGCCTGTCGGCGTTGAGGAGCTTGAGGTGAAAAACACTTCCAAAACGGCTCAAACAATAACCCTGGTCCTGCCGAGGCCTTCCCTCGTCAACCTTCAGGAAAAGGAATTGAAGCCGACGGATCAGGACACCGTTTACATATGCTCCGCGCCGGTCAAAGGCCATGTGCATGAGGAATTCCGGTCCGCGGGCATCAGGGGGGTGGTGATGAAGAGCACGGAAAGCGATGACCGGATGGTCATTGCCGTTCCGGAGATGGATGGCGTGGATATCGATACACAGCCTTATTTTTGCCTGAACAGGCTTAAGCAGGATTTGCTGTTGAACGACGACGGCAGCTTTTACGAAAAAAGAAAACCCCTTGTGAAACAGGACTATGGCGCAGCCGTCAGTCTCGCTTTTACGCTGGGGCCGAAAGCGGTCATGAAAATACCTTTTGCCGTTGCCCTTGATTTCCCCCAACAGCGGTATATCGACGGGAAGGAATTTGAACGTCGCTACGTCCGCCATTTCAAGGATCAAGAGGCCAGGGCCGTGGATATGGCGAAAATCGCCTTGGATCATTACCCCGAATGGCTGGACCGGACCCGGACCATCCAAAACAGGATATTCGACTTGATACGGGAAAGCCCCTCCTACAGAAGCGATAAGGATGGGGCCTTGAGGCTGACCCGGCTGATCCTGAACGAATTCAGTTTTCCCTTGTCGAATGCGGCGGTCTGGGTTGAAGACGAAAACGGAAACGAAACCGCCCGTTTTCTGGAATGCTTTGATTACGCATACATCAATCCTTCCGACGTGGACTGGTATTCGATGGTACTTCTGCTTCTCTTCCCCAACATAGAGGAAGAACTCTGCCAAAGCTTCATCAATTCGATTCCGGCGGAGGATTCCACAAAGCGATTTTATCATCTTCACGCATCCTTTACAGAAGCCAGGCAGCATTTTGAATCCCATCCGGAGGAATATGAAGGCGTTTCGCTGACCCAGATCCGGGACGATTTCAAGGTGAAGGGCAGCGTGGCGCACGACCTGGGCGCCCTGCCGAAAGGCCATGCCCTGCGCAACGTCAGCGATTACGCATGGTACAACAACAACTATTGGATCGATCTTTTCCCTAAGCTGGCCACGAGGGTGCTGCGCAACGTCAAATTCACGGGGAACGTCGATTTTCTCAGAAAGAACTGGGGAACCCTCAAATTCGGATTCGACCATTTGGAGGAGCTCGATTTTGACGGAGACGGCATCCCCGAGGGGAATCCCCATGAAGTCAAGAACACGTTCGACAATCTGACCCTGTTCGGCATCGACGCCTATGACGTGACGATTTTCATGGCGGGCTGCCGGGCGATGGGCCGGATGGCCGAGATGATGAAAGACGCCCCGGCCAAAAAACAATACGAGGAAATTTTTGAAAAAGTCTCCGTGATATTCGAGAAATTATGGAGAGACGAAAAAAACGGCAAGGGCCGGAGGTTGCAGTACTACGTCACCTGCCATGATCCCGTGACCGGAAAGACGAACACCGATACATGGGTCAATCAGCTGGATGCCATCTGGGCGCTGATCGCCATGGGAGAAGAGTCCTTTATCTCAGACGACAGAGCCAGGAAAATTCTCAGGACAATCTACAGGAACAACCGGACCGCCATGGGATGGTGCATGACCCGGACGGAGAACGGCGAACCGGTCGAGTCCGAACAGGGGCAGGACGTGTATACCACATCCAATTACGTGTTCGCACAGCTGCTTGATTATTACGGCATGGTCAAAGAAAGTAAAGAAGTGTACAAGAAGATGGACAAGGTGATCTTCAGGCATGCGAATTCATTGATATCCCCGGACAACCTCAGGGCTGAGCTGGAACAGGAAGCCGGAGAATCAGCGCCGGGGCCCCATTACATCGTGGCTGCCTATCCCAGGCCGGGCGCCGTGCTGACCCATCTCGTGATGCAGTTCATCAGGAAATTACAGAAGCAAAGCGGCACCGTCCGGATGGAGTCAGCGCCTTTGAAAGCATTCGTATCCGGTTTGATGGAGTAGCCGGCGAGGCGATGCGCCGTGCCAAAAACCCATAACCACGAGGAGATCTCATGAACGAGATTGCCGGCAAACTCAGTCTGAAGGAAAAAATCGGATACAGCGTCGGGGATACGGCGTCGAATCTGTTTTTTCAAACCTTCATCTTCTTTCTGCTTTACTTCTACACGGATGTGTTCGGCATTCCCGCCTCGGCCGTGGCCAGCATTTTCCTGATCGGCAGGATATGGGACGCGGTCAATGATCCCATGATGGGCATGATCGCGGACCGGACCAGCACGAAAATGGGGAAATTCCGCCCCTATCTGCTCTACGCCGCCCTGCCTTTCGGCATCCTGGGCTTCATCATGTTCATCACGCCGGCGATCAGCACGCACGGCAAGATCATCTACGCCTTCATCACGTACAACTGCATGATGATGATTTACACGGTGATCAATGTCCCCTATTCCGCACTCATGGGCGTGATCTCGCCGGATTCACAGGAACGCACGGTCGTCTCCTCATTCCGGTTCGTGGCCGCATTTTTCGGACAGTTCATCGTCCAGTTCGCCGTCCTGAGGCTGGTCACCCTGTTCGGAAAAGGCAATGAGAACGCGGGCTGGCAATGGGCGATGGCCGTCATGGCCGGGCTGTCGGTGCTTCTTTGGCTGGTGACATTTTCGACGACCAAAGAACGGGTGAAACCCATCCAGCAAAAGAAAAATCCGTTGAAGCAGGACCTCTCGGACCTGTTCAAAAACATCCCCTGGGTGTTGATCGGTTCGGCCACGATATTCCAGCTTCTGTTCAATGTGATCCGCGGCGGAAGCATCATGTATTATTTCAAGTACTTCGTGCAGGACCAGACATTGTCTTTGCTGGGCGGTGACCGCGTTTACTCCTATCAATCGCTGACCTCGGCGTTCCTTCTCATGGGCACGCTCGCGACCATACTCGGTGCGGTGGCGACCAGTGTGTTCAGCAAACGGTTCGGCAAATCCAGGTGCTATTACGGTTTTCTGGGCATTGCCGCCGTATGCAGCGCCCTTTTCTATGTCCTGAAACCCCAGGATATCGTTCTGATGTTCGTTCTTCAGATCGTGGGATCGTTTGCCGTGGGCCCGGCTTCCGTGCTGCAATGGGCCATTTACACCGACACGGCCGATTTTTCCGAATGGAAAACGGGCCGCCGCGCCACGGCGCTCATCATGGCCGCGTCCCTGTTCTGCCTGAAACTCGGCATCGCTTTGGCCGGATCCATTCAGGCATGGATTCTGTCGTACAACGGATTCGTGGCCAATGTGGCGCAATCCGCAAAAAGCCTGCTTGGCATCAAGATGCTGATGAGCGTGTATCCGGCCATCGCCGGGGTCGTCGCCGTCGCATTGATGGTTTTCTATCCGCTCAACAACACAAAGATGCTCCTGATCGAGCATGATTTGGCCGCAAAACGAAAAAGCAACAATTAAGAATATCAACAATTTTATGGACAGCAACGCTTCCGTATTGCCGTCCATAAAAAAACCGGCGATCGATCACCGGTTCACTGGATGAAACGGGCAGACAACCATTGTTGGGTCAAGGCATCTTCATGGTTTTCTGCCCGTGTTTTCATTGCGGCAGCTATTTGATCAGTATCATTTTCTCCATCTTCGTAAAATCGCCCGCCGTGATTCTGCAAAAATAAACACCCGAATTCAAATCATTCGCAATAAAATGAACGGCATGTTCCCCGGCCGGCATTCTGCCGTCCGCCAATGTTCTCATTTCCCTTCCCGACAAATCGAATATTTTCACCATGACATGACTCTCGCTCGGAATTGAGAAGACGATGGTGGTCGCCGGATTGAACGGATCGGGGTAGTTGGGGTACAATCCGAATCCTCTCGTGGCGGCATGGACTCCGTCGACGGACGAGATCTGGTCCCCGGTCATGAAACTGGCCGCAGCCGAATAATCACTCGTTCCTTTTTCGTTCGCCGCGTTCACGCGCCAGTAGTATTTCCGGTTCGCCTCGAGCGGCCGCAGCTGCAGAAGCGTGTCCGCGATAATTGTATCCGCGGTCAGGGAGGAAAATACGCTGTTCAAAGACACCTGGACGCGGTACGACGCCGCGGACACCGAAGAGCGCCAGTTCAGGATGGGATTGCGAGCCTGAACCGCGCCCGCCGGGGGGGATACGATCAGGGGTATCAGCGGTGCGGCGGTATACGTGCGCAGCCATTCCAGGGCCGGGCGTTCGGTCCCGTTCGACAGAAGCAGGTAGGTATAGGGATGCGAGTTCCAGACGTCGTTCTGGATATACCCCCACAGGGTGATTCCCTTGACCGCGGGATGCTGCCAGAAAATCGGAAAATAGATCTTGTATTGCGCAAGCTGGTCCGGGTCGTCCTTTTCGTCTATGTCGAATTCCGTGATGTATACCGGCAATCCGGTCGCGGCCAGCCTGTCCAGGTTCGATTTGATGGTGTTGATGTCGTAGACGTAGTGGTTTGGGGCGTCATCCGTTGAGCTCCTGAATTCGAAGTAGTGGCCCTGCACGCCGATGCCGTCGATCAGATCCCGCTCCTTCAAAAGCGCGATGATGCCGAGGTAATCGGTCGTCATGGAGTTGTTGTGCAGCAGATTGTACTCGTTGAGTATCAGTTTCACGCCGGGCGCGCAGTACTGCCTGGCCATTTCAAAGGCCGTGATGACCCAGTCCCATCCGGTT
>JBFZEN010000125.1:0-6097 GCA_041306805.1 bacterium | reverse complement strand
TGTGCTCTTCCGATCTTAAGGTGCCTGGCACTTCTATCTCATATTTTAATTATTCATCCTCCCCCACCGGTTCGAAATCGATCTTCCGCATGTCCTTCAGCACCCGGGACACGCGCACGCGTACGGGGTCGCCGAGGCGGTACACCTTGCCCGAGTTTTGCCCGACCAGGCAGTACTGTTTTTCATCCAGCACGTAATAATCGTCGGCCAAATCGTTGACGTGTACCAGTCCCTCGATCAGGTATCGGGGAATTTCAACAAAAATGCCGAAGGCCACGACACCCGACACCACGCCGTCGAAGATTTCCCCGATCTTGTCTTCCATGAATTCAACCTGCTTGGCCCGTATGGATTCGCGTTCGGCCTCCTGGGCGTTGATCTCGCGCTCGGTGGCGGTTTCGCACACCTTCGCCAGCGTCACCACCGCCTCGGGGCGCTCCGGTTCGGCCTTCAGATAGGCCTTGAGCAGCCTGTGGACAATGAGATCGGGATACCGCCGTATGGGCGACGTGAAATGCGTGTAATGCTTGAATGCCAGCCCGAAATGCCCCGTGTTGGCCGTGGAGTACACGGCCTTCATCATGGTGCGCAGGGCCACCGTCTCGACCACCACCTCGTGGGGTGACCCCTTCACCTTCTCCAGCAGACTCTGGAATTTTTTTGGCGTCACGCCTTTGCCCGGATCGAAATCATAGCCCAGCGCCCTCACGAAACGCGTGAATTCCGCCAGCTTGTCACCCTTCGGCTTGTCATGCACGCGGTATACGAAGGTCAGTTTCATCCCGGTTTCCTGTCTCAGCGACTGGATGTGCTCGGCCACCGTCCTGTTGGCCAGCAGCATGAAGGCCTCGACCAGCCGGTGGCTTTCGAGCCGCTCGCGCACGCGGACGTCGACCGGTTTGCCGTTGTCGTCGAGCACGACTTGCGCCTCGGGCATGTCAAATTCGATATTGCCGGCCTGCCGCCATGAGGCAAACAGTTTTCGGCTCAAGGCGGCCATCTGCACCAGAATGGATTTCAGCTCGGCGTCTTCTTGCCTCCCGGCCCCCTCCCCTTCGGATGCCTGGTTCCGTCCGGACATGATGAAATCGTAAGCCTGTTTGTACGTGAGGCGGTAACGGCTTTTGATGACGGATTCCCGGAACGAGGCGTCGACCAGCCTGCCGTCGGGCGCCAGCTCCATGAGCACGCTGTGCGTCAATTTGTCTTCGTTGGGCCTGAGGCTGCAAAGCGCGTTCGACAGCCTTTCGGGCAGCATGGGGATCACACGGTCGACGAGGTACACGCTGGTGCCCCGCTTCAGGGCCTCTATGTCCACGGCCGAACCGGCGCGGACATAGGCGCTGACGTCGGCGATATGCACTCCGAGAAGAATGTTTCCGTTCGGCAGTTTTTCGAGCGAGACCGCGTCGTCGAAGTCCTTGGCGTCGTCGGGATCGATTGTGAAAACAAGCTTGTCGCGCAGGTCAAGCCGTGCCCGCAATTCCTCAGGGGGCGGCATGGCCGGAAACGCTTCGCTCTCGTCTGTCACGGCCCGGGGAAAATCCATGGGCAAGTCATAGCTGTAGGCGACGGACAGCACATCCACGCCTTTCTGTCCGGGATACCCCAGCACCTCGACGACCACGCCCTCGGGCATGCGGCGCGATTCCCCGAATTGCGTGATTTCGACAACGACCTTATGGCCGTCCTGGGCCTTGCCGCGGTTCTTCTCGTGGATGTAGACGTCCCGGATCAGCTTCAGTTCGTCGGGCACCACGAAGTGGTAGGCCTTCGCCTCGCGGAACGTCCCCACGATGCGCTTGTGCCCCCGCTCGAGCACTTCGACGACCTCGCCCTCGGGCAGTTTTCCCGTCGGCTGGGCGAAGAGCTCCACCCTGACCTTGTCGCGGTGCGCGGCCGATCCCATGTTCTTCTGGCTGATAAAGACGTCTTCGCCTTCATCGTCCCGGACCACGAACCCATAGCCCTGCGTCTTGACCCGCAGCGTGCCGGTCACCACCGAGGGCCGCCTCAGTTTGCCGTACCGGTTGCCCTTGTGCCGGGTGATCTTGCCCTCTTCGGCCAGCTGCTTGAGAATGCGCTTGAAAACCTGGTAGTCGCGGTTTTCGATGCCGATGTGCTTTGCCAGGTCGCGGCTGCGCGTCACGCGGCCGGGGTTGCCGTCCATGAAGGCGACGATGCGGTCGGCGATGGATGTTCCCGGGCCTTTCGATTCCTGCGCCCTGCGCGGAGGACGGGCCTTTTTCCGTCCCGTGAATTCCGGCCCCTTCCGTGAATCGTGCCCGTCTTTTCTTTTGCGGGATGCGTCCGGACCCGCATGGAATGCATCGCGCTTCGGCCCGGGCGGTTTCCGCCCGGAAGGCGGTTCGTCCCGGTTTTTGCGCTCGTGTCCGCCGGTTTTATGGCCTCGGGCGTTGGAATTCTTTTTCATGAGAACAAACCTTGCCTTTCTGGAGTGCAAACCCTTGTTGTTATTTACCCATTTCTTTCATAAAAAGCAACAGAAAAGGATTTGATTTCATGGGCCGGGTTGCCTATATTTTCATTTATGGAAATATCGAAACTACCCCCGCTCGAATCCGTCCGCCTCGACCGCTGGCTCATGGCCGCGCGGTTCTACAAGACGCGCTCGCAGGCGGCGGACGCCTGCAACGGCGGCAAGGTGAAAGTGGACGGCGACTCGGCCAAGCCGCACAAGCTCGTCCGTCCCGGCGACAAACTGACCATACACCACCACGACCGCTACCGCGAGATCGAAGTGGTGCTTCTGGCCGAACGCGGTCTTCCGCCCAAGATCGCTCGGGAATTGTACAGGGAGGAAATCAGGCAGACGCTGTCCGTCGAAGCGGAGGAATTGCTGCGCCTGTTCAGGCAATCCCAGAAAAAGCCGAAAACCAGATACAAAGGCCGCCCGACTAAAAAAACCCGGCGCGAATTGGACAAGTGGAAAATCAAGTGAAACCGCAAATGGAACCAAGTAACAACGGATAAGAGGAGAACCATGCCTGCAAATATATTCGTGACGCGTGACATTCCCCGGGAAGGAATCGACTTATTAATCCGGAACGGATTCCGGGTGGACGTCAGCCCGCACGACCGGGGTTTGTCCAAAGCCGAACTGCTTGAAGGCGTCGCGGATCGCGACGGCGTGCTCTGCCAGTTCACGGATACCGTGGACAGGGACGTGCTCGAGGCTGCGTCCCGGGCCCTTGTCTTTTCAAATTACGCCGTGGGTTACAACAACATCGACGTGGCCTGTGCCACGCGCCTGGGTATTCTGGTGACCAATACGCCCGGCGTGCTCACCGACGCCACGGCCGATCTGGCCTGGGCCCTGCTTTTCGCGGCGGCCAGGCGCATCGCCGAAGGGGACCGTTTCACCCGCGCCGGAAATTTCAGGGCGTGGGGCCCCATGTTCTTTCTGGGACGGGATATCACAGGCAAGACCCTGGGAGTGGTCGGCGCCGGAAGGATAGGAACGGCCGTGGCCATGCGCTCGGCCGGGTTCCGCATGCGCGTGTTGTACGCCGACGGCTTCGTGAATCCCGTTCTCGAGAATGAACACAAGGCGGTCCGCGTGGAACTGGACGAGCTTCTGAACGAATCGGATTTCGTTTCGCTGCACGTTCCCCTGCTTCCCGAAACCAGACACCTGTTCGGCGCAAGGGAATTCGGCCTGATGAAAAAAACGGCCGTTCTGATCAACACCAGCCGGGGTCCCGTGGTGAAGGAGAAGGCGCTGGTCGATGCCCTGAAAGCCGGGACCATCGCGGCGGCGGGACTGGATGTATACGAAAACGAGCCGGCCCTCGAACCGGGCCTGGCGGCTCTCGACAACGTCGTGATCGTTCCGCACATCGGCAGCGCCACCATGGAAACGCGTGTTAAAATGGCCGTCATGGCCGCAGGCAACCTGGCCGCCGCGCTCAGGGGCGAGCGTCCGCCCGATCTGGTCAACGCCGATTTATGGTCCCTGTCATCGAGGCGGATGCATGGATAACCGCACCGTCGACCGCGTTCTTTCGATTCTGCAGAAGGAATCGAAGAATTGGAATGTGCCCATCGTCACGCTCGTGGCCCACCGGTCCAGCGATCCCTACCAGGTGCTGATTTCGACTTTGCTCAGCCTGAGAACGAAGGATGAAACCACCACGGCCGCGTCAGGCCGCCTCTTCGGCATGGCCCGCACACCGCGGGACATGCTGAAATTTTCGCCGGCGGCCATCCGGAAGGCGATTTTCCCCGTGGGTTTTTACAGGCGAAAGGCCGGCACCATTCTCGAGGTTTCGCGCATTCTTCTCGACCGGTACGGCGGTAAAGTGCCCGGTGATTTGGACACGCTTTTGGAACTGCCCGGAGTGGGCAGGAAAACGGCCAATCTCGTGCTGACGCTCGGGTTTGGAAAACCCGGCATCTGCGTCGACACCCACGTTCACCGCATCACCAACCGGTTCGGCTACGTCAGAACGAAAACGCCCGATGAAACGGAGATGGTCCTTCGCGGCCGGCTCCCCTCGAAATGGTGGATACCGATCAACGACATTCTCGTGGCCTTCGGCCAGGGGCTGTGCAAACCGATCAGTCCCTGGTGCAGCGGGTGTTCCGTCAGCCGGTACTGCGAAAAAACGGGCGTCGGGAAGTCCAGATGATGATGGCCGCACCCCGGAAGTGGCAGCGATTCTCTTGACAATCGATTTTTGGTGTCTTTCCTTGTTTATCCCGTGGTTATTATCTTGTCACGGTTTTTGGAGGCAGGTTTGTATTACGTCTATGTGATTCGCTCGATCGAGGGAAGGCATTACGTCGGCTCGACTGAAAACGTGGAAAAACGCCTGAAGCAGCACAACGCCGGGGGAAACCGCGGATGGACCAACCGTTTCACGGGATGGAAGGAAATCCACAGGGAGGAATTCGAAACCCGGCTCGAAGCCAGGCGCCGTGAACGTGAAATCAAAAAGAAGGGCGGGTGGAAGGGATTGCAGCGCCTCGTTGAAAAAACAAAGGCGGCCGCGCCGCCTCGGAAAAAAAGGGAAAAGAAGAGAAAGCTTTTCAGAAGGATTCCTCGTCGCTGAACATGACCACCGAATGCACGCCGCGCACGGCCTTGATTTCATGCACCAGGTCGGTGATGCGGCTGTCGCGTCTCAGCTTGACGTAGAACGACACTTCCATTTCGCCGTTCTCGCCTGTCGATTTCACGTTGACCAGCCTGGATGATTTACAGTGTTTTTTCAACACGCGGAGATAGGCGGGGTCCGCCGCTTCCTTCCCGCCGGCGGGTGGATCGAATGCGAACTGGATCACGAACTGTTCGCGATCCGGGCTGACCACATTGAAGCGGACGAGAAGGAAGTAAATTCCGCCCACAATGCCGGTGCCCGCCAGTGCGGCGGCGTGCAGCCCGACGCCGGCCGCCATGCCGATGACAAGCGCCAGAAAAATGTGCACAATGTCGAGCACGTCCTTGACCGCCGTCCGGAACCGGATGATGGACATGGCGCCGATGAGCCCGAAGGCCCTCGCGAGGCTGTCGCCGATCACCATGATCACCATGGCGGTGATCGAAGACAGCAGCACCAGCCCGTTCAGAAAGGAAACGGAATACCCGGGACCACGGTAGGTGGCGCGGTAGAACCATATGTGGAGAAGGCTGCAGGCGAAAGCGACGCCCAGGTTCAGCACGAACGTGCCCAGCGTGAGGGTTTGCAGCCACGGATTCTGGAAAAAGGGGGGCATCAGTTGCGGGTCTCCGAATCGAATTTGTAGGGTTTGCAGGGGCGCTCCATCCTGTTTCTTTCATGCATCGAACGGCTCTTGATGCAGGCCGCGATGCTTGTGCCGTACTTGGAAACGCTGGTGCGGAGCAGGCCGTGTCTGTTCACGATGGTCTGCAGCCAGGGCGCGAACCCCATGTCGAACTTGATTTCAAGGATGAAAAACGAGGGCGCGATCGATTGAAGCCCGCGTTCACGGTACAGGTCGGGCCATGACGGATACGGCAGGAACCTCAGGTGCCTGTCCAGCGTGATGCGGAGGGTCCTGTCGAAACGCCCGAGAAAGGCCTCGCGCTCGTAGGTCACCAGAACGACGGGGC
>JBFZEN010000124.1:0-4211 GCA_041306805.1 bacterium | reverse complement strand
CGGCTACCTGGCCCGGAAACTCAAAGAATCGACTCTTCTCGGAAGCGTTCTCGACATTGCCGGAGACCGGATCATCGAAACCGTTCTGTGGATTTGCCTCGCGGACCTGCGGCTTGTGCCGATCTGGATTCCCATCGTTGTCATCTCACGCGACATCCTGACCGACGGAATTCGGGGATATGTGATGCGGTTCGGGTTCACGGCCTTCGGAGAAAAGACCATGATGCGCACGCCCCTGGGGCGTTTTCTGACGGGATCTCCCGTCATGCGGACATCCTACGCGATCCTGAAGGCCGTGACCTTCGCCCTGCTTCTTCTGCTTTCGGCGATGCAGAAACTTCCTCCCCAATGGTCCGTTCTGCCGGCATCGTGGATACAAACCGGATTCGATATCGGCTACTGGACGGCCGTGATCACGGCGGCCATGTGCCTGGCCAGGGGCCTTCCCGTCATCCTCGAAGGATCCGCCCTGATTCAGGAAGCCGAAAACAGGGAGACCGCGTCCAGATAATTGCGGAATACCGTTCTTGAATCCGAATGGTGCAGGCTGAAGCCAACATGGCGAATCCTGTTTGTTTCAATTCAGTTCCCGCCCGGGAAACAGCCGGAAACGAAAATTGATACATTATTTTACAGGTGAATGGCATATGAATTGTAGTAATACCAAAAACGCCATTTTAGCATTCTTTTTATTTCATAATGAAATTTTACACGCACGGGGCCTGTCAAAACCATAAATAACCATAGGTTATATCATGGAGGACGTAATGAAAGCCTGTTTTGGAAAGAACTTCATTTTTATCGTGATGTCATGTTTATCATTTCCGCTGGCCGCCCAGGTTGACAACACCGTCATGGTACATGGTTTTGGCGGATGGGCAGGCGGTTATACCGACAATGACAATGAATTCGGCGCCATCGCCAATCATAATACGCCCCTGGCCAATTATTATTTCGGCGTGAATTTTTCGGCCCAGCCTTACAAAGGTGTCATGATTGTCGCCCAGCCATGCTGGCAGTCGAACCTTGCGGGAAATGATATGGTTCTCGATTACATCTTCGGACAGTGGATGATTTCACCGAAATTCGGCGTCAAGATGGGAAAGATCAAGAATCCCGTGGGCATTTATTCGGAGATTTTAAATGTCGGCACTTTACGCCCGTTTTATCTGGCTCCCCAGGGAAGGTATCTGGGCGCCATTCAGGCCTACTCGGGCGTCGGGTTCATCGGTACGTTCAATTTGGATCCGTTGGATGTCTCCTACCACCTGTTCGGCGGCAGCCAGAAATTCGAAACCATGGTCATTGAGCAGCCGTTCGGTTTCGACCCGATCACCATGGCCCCGAAATTCGTTTCAGTCCGGCTCGATCCCGAGGGACGCAACCTGGTGGGAGGGCGCCTGATGTTCGGCAGCCCGGCTTCAGGACTCAACTTCGGCGTTTCCGCGACCTCGTCGACGCTCTATTACAGCATCGAGGGCGGATCGTATCTGAAGGTCAGCGACAAGCGCACCAAAACGTACGCCGGACAGGCGGAATACATCACCGAGCGGCTTCTGTTCCGCGGCGAATACTGGTATATGGACAATCCCATGGGGGAGATCAACAACGGGTTCGCGGAAGCCGCCTACAAATTCACGTCCCACTGGCAGGCGGCGGTGGATTACGATTGGGTGCATTTCGCTTTTTATTCCGTGGATGAGGCTCTCAACAGGCACAAGGCTTTCGGCGCCGGACTTGCCTATTGGGTCTATCAGGGTCTGGTTTTTAAAGTCAACCACTACTGGGTGAAGGGCAACAACCTCGCCAAACTTCCCAGTTCGTCCGAAAGCAGGGTTCTCGGGACGCTGAAGGAGAAATCGAACGTGCTCGTTTTCGGGATGCAGTGTTCGTTCTGAAAACGCTTCCGGATCATCGGTCCGGGCCGGTCAGAAAGGGCAGGTTTGCGAAACGAAAGTGGTGATGCTTCCGGGTTCCAGGTCCGCGGTGCCGGCGCGCACGCGCGCCGTCTCGAATTTAACGGATTAGGTGGACGTGACGGAACTCCAAACGTCGGCGGGGCCGGGCATTTTTATCCTGATCGTCTTCCTGTTTCGGGATTTGTTGAGAACGACGATGGTCACGGTTTTCAGGATTTTATGGCGGAACGCGACGGCCATCACGTCATCCTCCACGAATGCGGCCGGGGTTCCGGCGGCAAGGACGGTCTCGACCTGAACGGCGCCCGGCCGCAGGTACCTGTAAAAATGTTTCGATGCGTAATACCGGTTTTCCTTTTTGCCGTCGACAATGAGCGCGTATTGCGCCGACTCTTCCCCGTCGGCCAGGGCCCACCAGCACCACGCCGATAGTTTCCCGTATTTCAATCCGCAACATATAACCGATGCCAGGTCCATGGCTCCGTTCCAGTCGCGGCCGTACACCATTGAGGTTTCGGTCTGCCACAGGCTCAGCCCGTGCTTCCTGCAGGTTTCCTGCAGGGGGAGCCAGCCCTGCGCGTTGAGATAGGGGATCAGGATGCCGGAATTGTAGATGTGAAGTCCGAACCCGTCCAGGCCGCTGATCGATGACGAGTCCGCGGAGGCGATGGCCTCGATCCACCCGGAGCAACCGGCCGGCGGCCCGAATACCTCAGGACCGAAAAGACGGGTCCTGATGCCGCGGCTTCTGAAAGCCGATCGGACGACTCGCAGCACTGAAGCGTATTCCCCGGGCGAATACAGGCAGGAGTTCCAGGGAAGAGACAGATCTGGCTCGTTCTGGATGCTGACGGCGTACAGATCCAGGCCGGTCGCGATCTTGAAAGCCTCGATGTATCCGACCATGAATTCGGCGAACCGGCCGACGCTTTCCCCCTTCAGCCGGCCGCCGTACGACGTCTGCCCGTTCGTTTTCATCCAGGCCGGCGGGCTCCACACCGAGGCGATGAAGCGGTCGACGCCCCTGCGGCGCAGCTCCTCGGCATCCTTGAAATTGTCCGCGATGGATGGCCCGCCGAAAACCGGAGCCTGCACATTGAACGGCTTGTCCTCCGCTTCCCAGAAACGGGGATCGATTTCATGCCGCAGCATGGAGATTCCCAGGTCATACGCCAGCACATCGTATTTCTCGCTCAGCGGGACCGTCCAGGTATCGCCCGCCAGATGGATGGAATTGAATCCGCCGAATCCTTCGATAGTCTGGTATTCCGTGTCCAGGTCGACGCGTAATTCGACCAGCGTCGAATCGGAGCCTGTGCCGGAAGGGCCGGAATCGAGGGGATGAGACCGGCAGGAAAAGAGCAGAAAGCCGGTGAGGCAGATCAGTACGGGTTTGCAGTGGACCATTCGTTTTCCTAATGAATGGAACGCGGATCGGATGGAAAAGAATGGATCATCGCGGAAAAATGAATGATCAATGGATCTCTTTTTTATCCGCGGTGATCCATCATCATCCGTCCGAATCTGTCCTGAAACGGAGCGGGCGGAATCGGCGTTCCAGCCGCTTTTAGAGAAGATCCGATTTGTTGTTCCACAAGTACTTTTTGGTTTCATTGACGATGACGCCGTTCAGGGCCAGGAGCGAAACCAGGTTGGGAACGGCCATGAAGCCGTTGGCGATGTCGGCGAAGGACCATACCATGGGCATGGTCGCGACCGAACCGACCATCACGAGAACCACCCAGGCGATCCGGTACGGCAGTATGATCTTCCCTCCCAAAAGGTATTCGGCCGCTTTTTCTCCGTAATACGACCAGCCCAGAATCGTCGAAAAAACAAAAGTCAGCAGGCCGACAGTCAGCAGCACGGGGCCGACGACAGGGATGTCCGCGAAAGCCGCCTTGGTGAGAAGCGAGCCGTTCAGGCCCTTCATCCATTCACCGGAATTGACGACGACCATGCCCGTCAGGGCGCAGACGACCACGGTGTCCCAGAACGTGCCCGTGGAAGACACCAGGGCCTGGCGCACGGGATTTCTGGTCTGGGCGGCGGCCGCCACGATGGGGGCGCTGCCCAGGCCGGACTCGTTCGAGAACAGGCCGCGCGCGATGCCGAAACGCATGGCTTCGCGCATGCCCGCTCCGAGAAAACCGCCGACCGCCGCCCGGCCCGTGAACGCGCCGTTGAAAATCATTTGAATGGTTCCAGGAATGGATCGGGCATTCGAAAGAAGCAGGATGACGCAGCCGAGAATGTAGAATACCGCCATGAACGGCACCAGACGTTCGCAGA
>JBFZEN010000123.1:0-3989 GCA_041306805.1 bacterium | reverse complement strand
CAACGGCACCACGTTGAACGAGAAGCTGTCGAGGGAGCTGATTCAATCGGGGCTCAGGCTGATTTCTTTCTCGTTCGACGGAGTCACGCCCGGGCAGTACGAATCCATCCGGATCGGGGCGAAGTACCGGCCCACGCTCGGTAAGATACACCGGTTTCTCGAGTTGAAAAGGGAACTCGGCTCCAAAACGCCGCGCACCGTGGTCGAGACCATCGAATTTCCGGACAAGCCGGCCGGAGCCGAAGACAGAAGGGCGTTTGCCGGGGGTTTCAAGTCGAGGGGCCTGAACCGGCTCATCATCAAGAAACCGCACAACTGGGCGGGAAATGTGGGGCTGAACACGACGGAGTCCCGGACATTTTCTCCCTGCACGTTTCCATGGCACGCCCTGGTCGTTCTCTGGGATGGAAGGGTGGGATCGTGCCCCCACGATTTTTTCGCCGAGATCGTTTATGGAAACGCCGCGGAGGAACCGCTCGAGAAGCTGTTCAACGGCTCCAGGATCAGGGAATTACGGTCGAGCATGCTGAAGAAAAATACGGATGCGCTGGGTTCGCCGTGCCGGTCCTGCGATTCGATCCGGCGGAAAAAGGTGACGGGAATTCCGCTGGCGAGCCTGAAATACCTGAGAGACTGATGAAAGGCATGAACCAATTGGATAGGAAGACAGATAGAGCAATTCTGGTCGGGGCGGTTCTGCCCGGCATGAGGAGAGAGCAGGAGGAGGAAAGCCTCGACGAGCTTGCCATGCTCGCCGATACGGCTGGAGCTGCGGTTGCAGGCCGGCTCGTACAGGAAAGGCGTGCGGCGGATGCGGCCACATTCGTCGGCAAGGGCAAGGTTCATGAGATCACCCGGCTCGCGGAAGACACGGGTGCAACCGTGGTGCTCTTCGACGAAGATTTAAGCCCCGTGCAGCTGAAAAACCTCGAAAAACAGACAGGCAAGCGCGTTCTGGACCGGAGCATGCTGATTTTCGACATCTTCGCGCGGCGGGCCAGAAGCAGGGAGGCCAAGACCCAGGTGGAACTCGCCCAGCTGGAATACATGCTTCCGCGATTGATGCGCCAGTGGACGCACCTGGAGCGCCAGGAAGGCGCCGTGGGCACACGCGGGCCCGGTGAAACGCAGCTCGAAACCGACAGGCGGGCCGTTCGGAAAAAAATAGACTGGCTTAAAAAGGAACTGGAACAGATAGGCCTGCAGCGCGACGTGCGGCGAAAGGGCAGAAAAGAGTTCAAGAAAGCGGCCCTGGTCGGATACACGAACGCGGGCAAATCGCTTCTGATGAACGCCCTCTCCGATTCGGATCTGTTCGTCGAGGACAGGCTGTTCGCGACGCTGGACGCCTCGATCAGGGCTTTCCGCCTTACGGACCGCGAGCGGGCGCTGCTCATCGACACGGTCGGTTTCATACGCAAGCTCCCGCACCATCTGGTGGCGTCTTTCCGCAGCACGCTCGAGGAAACGGTCGAGGCGGACCTGCTTCTGCATGTCGTGGACGCCAGCCGGCCCCGCGCGGGAGAGAGGATAGGCGTGGTGGGCGACGTATTGAAGGATCTCCATATCGACGAAAAACCCGTTGTGCTCGTTTTCAATAAAATCGACCTGCTCGACGACAGGCGGATCGTTCCCGAACTGATGCAAAGTTTTCCGGGTGCCGTTTTCGTTTCCGCGCTGAAGGGAATCGGCATCGAATCGCTCCGCCAGACCGTTTCAGGCAGGCTGTCGGAAACGGAGGTGGAGGGCGAGGCGCGCATTCCGGTCGAAAGGTCGCGCGACATCGCCGCCCTGCATTCACTCGCCAAGGTGACCGCGAAAACGTACGAGGGCGACGTGGTTGTGATACGGTACCGCGCCGAACCGAGGAACGCGTCGAAGATACGGGCTCTGCTTTCGGGTGATGCCGATAAAAACGGAACAACGATTTGACGGATAACCGGCCGATCGACGCGGAAAGGGGAGTTCCAATGCGCATCCTGATCGTGGACGACGAACCCAACATACGAAAAAGCCTCACCGGCCTGCTTCAGGACGAGGGATACGAGGCCGGATCGTGCGCCAGCGGCGAGGAATGCGTGATCAGGCTGCAGGAAGAGGCTGCGGACGTCCTTTTCCTCGACGTGATGCTGCCCGGCATGGACGGCATCGAGGCGCTGGAGAAGGTGAAATCGGTCTCGCCGGAAACGAAGGTCTTGATGATGTCGGGCCGGGCCGACCTCGACATGGCCGTCCGTGCGGCCAAGCTCGGAGCGCACACCTTTCTCGAGAAACCGCTGCATCCCGACCGCGTGCTGCTCGAACTGAAGAATCTGGCCGAGCAGAAAGCGCTGGAACGGAAGGTCGCCTTGCTCGAGAACCGGATGGGCGGGGAGGAGCGCATCGTCGGCGCGTCCGAACCCCTTCGGCAGCTCCTCGAGAACATCCAGAAGGCCGCGCCATCGGAGGGCAGGGTGTTCATTTACGGCGGGAACGGGACCGGGAAGGAGCTGGTGGCCAGATCCATACACGACAAAAGCGTCCGGAAAAAAGGTCCGTTCGTCAGCCTCAATTGCGCGGCGCTTCCCAGGGACCTGGTCGAAAGCGAGCTGTTCGGATATGAAAGGGGGGCATTCACCGGCGCCGTCCAGAGAAAGACCGGATTGTTCGAGAGAGCGGACGGCGGAACGCTCTTTCTGGACGAGGTCGGAGACATGGGGCTTGAAACGCAGGCCAAACTCCTGCGCGTGTTGCAGGAGAACGAGGCCGTGCGGCTCGGGGGCAAGGCGCCCTACCGGTTCGACGTGCGCGTCATTTCGGCCACCAACAAGAACATCCATGATGAAATTCAGAACGGCCGTTTCAGGGAGGACTTGTGGTACAGGCTGAACGTCATTCCCCTGACCGTGCCGTCCCTTCGCGAACGGGCGGACGACATCCCGGTTCTGGCCGGGCATTTCCTCGAACGGATATGCAGGCAATCGGGCAAGGGCATGAAGCAGTTCAGCGCGGAGGCCCTTGAAAGACTGAAATCGCATTCCTGGCCGGGGAATGTCCGCGAATTGCGGAATTTCGTTGAAAGGCTCGTGATCATGAACGACGGCAGGACCATCGAGGAAAGGGAAGTGGTTGATGCACTGCCCGCGAGCCCGGCTCAAGACGCGTCCTCCGGAACGGCGGGGAATGATCCCGCGTCGCACGGGGCGGAGGGGCTTTCACTCAAACAGCAGATCGGGAATTTCGAGAAGGCCGTTCTCATCCGGGAATATTCGGCCGTGAACGGCCGCATTTCGGAATTGGCCAGAAGATTGAACACGGACAGGGCCAATCTGTACCGGAAGCTGAGGGAACACGGCATTCTATAGACTGCTTTGAATTTTGTTCTGAAGGAAATGTAAAATGCAAAAATCAAAAATCAAAATGGGGGGAGATAGAAAAAGGCCGTCCAATGAGGGGCAGGCCGGAGGCGCTCAAATCAGGATCACAGATAATGGCCCCTATCTTGTTACGGGCGGACTGCCGCTGATGAAGGCTGTCATCGTGGTCGATGCAAGGGGCACGCCGGTGGAATACGCCTGGGGAGACCGTTATCCAAAACAGGAGCGGTACTCCCTGTGCCGGTGCGGAAAATCCGGGAATCCCCCGTTCTGTGACGGCACGCACACCGCCGTCCGTTTCAACGGCAAAGAGACGGCGGGTCGCGAGCCGTACGTCGAGCAGGCGGGGCAAATCACCGGGCCGGCCCTGGTGCTGACGGATCAGGAATCGCTGTGCGCGCTCGCCCGGTTCTGTCACAGGGGAGGAGACGCGTGGAGTCTCACCGAGGAATCCGGCGATGCGGAATCGAGGGATATGGCCATACGGGACGCGTGGGACTGCCCCGCGGGCAGGCTCGTGGTCTGGGTCGCGGAAACGGGAAATCCCATGGTACCCGATTTGATACCGGGCCTCGCGCTCATCGAGGATCCGGACATAGGCGTCAGCGGACCGATATGGGTGAGGGGAGGGGT
>JBFZEN010000122.1:0-2997 GCA_041306805.1 bacterium | reverse complement strand
CCAGGTACGACAGGGTAAACACGGGGTAGGGCGACAATCCCCTGACCCGGACCGTTTTCTTCAGGGTGATCCAGAGACCTCGTCTGTTGTCCCGGCGAAGCGCTCCCTCCATGGAATAACCCTCCGCGTCGTAGGCCGTTTGAACGTACCGCTTGTTTTTCTTCTCGAATCCGGCCTTCGCCGTCAGTTTCCAGGGCAGGAGCTGCGTCCATTCAACCGACCACTCGTCGCTTTCATAACTGTAGGGGTCGTCGAAGAGCACGTCCTCGTCTTCATATCCCCCGTCCTGGTACGAGAGAAACCGGCCGTCCTGTTTTGGATTACGGCGCATCAGCCCCTGAATGGCCAGCCCCGTGCCTGAGAAAACGGACTGGGCGACGCGGACCAGGCCCGTGAATTGTACGACGTTCTTTCCGGGAGAAGTCGACGCGACCGTTCGCGTGACCGTGACCGGCTCGACCAGGGTCTCTTTATTTTCCCGGCCCCGGCCGGCCCCCCTTCCGGGTATCTCGATGGTCCTGTAAACCGTTTCCTGCATCTCCTGCTCGCTCACCACGGGTTCGGTGAATTTCTTGTACCCGAACTGGAACTGCCCGATCAAAGTGGTCCGGGTTCGAAGCGTCAGCGTCGGCTGGACATACGCCCTGCCTTCGGCGTAGTTGAACTGCGGCAGTTCCCTGAAATCGCGCGACTCTCCCGATACGCCGGCTCCCAGGCTTCCGCCTTTCCACCCCGAATACCGGACGTTTGCGTACGCCGAATAAGAGCGGTAATCGTAATAGGCATAGTCAGGCTGGTTCAGACGCCCGGCCGCGTTCAACCCCCAATGCAGCGAAGCCGTTCCCGAATCGTTCATGACACGGCTTCCGCCCAGTGCCAGAGCATGGTTCTGAAACCTGCGGCCCGCGTATTCCCTGAACAGCGCCAGGGTTCCCTCGTAATCCGCCCGGAGTGCGCCCTTCCCGGTTTCGCGCGAGTAAAAAAGGTCCGCTTTGGGCTGCGATACCACGTCACCGGCCATCTGGTAATTTTTGAAAGTGTTGTCGTCAAAAACCGTCCAGTATGAACAGACCAGGCCGAACCGATGGTTCACCTGCGGAAACAGGACGGCTGAAGGGTGGAACAGCAAGAGAAAGAGAATATAGACGAAGAACCGTTTGAATGCATACATAAAAAAAGCCTTTTATCTGTTTTTTCTCGATGGTTGGGTTTTATCGCTTCTTCATTGAATGGATTAAGCCGGCTCCGGCGTTACCGCCGGAACCGGCCTGATGAAAGCCGTTTTTTCTCAAGTGCAGCTGTTTGAAGGAGGCCTTGGATCAAGGACCCTACTTCCCCTTTCCCTGGCCGCCCCGTCCACCCTTTCTGCCGGGCGCTTCCGGACGGGTCCAGTCCGGGTCCTGGCAGTTGCGGATGCCGTCTCCGTCCGAATCCTGTATCAAATCATTGATACCGTCGGCGTTCGTATCGACAAAACCCATTCCGCGGCCTGCCGGGCCGCGACCACCCCGCAGGTAGTCGCTATCCATCCCGTTCACGATGCCGTCGCCGTCCGCGTCCTGTCGCATATCATTGATGCCGTCGCCGTCCGCGTCGATGAAACCCTGCCCCCTTCCACCCCTGCCCTGCCTGTCGAAATCCGGATCGCGTCCGTTCGGAATTCCGTCACCGTCATCATCTCGCGCCCTGTCGTTGACGCCGTCGCCGTCCGCATCGATAAAACCGGGGCCATGCGCGGCCGCCGTGGAATCGGCTGTCTGGGCTGAAACCGGCTCTGCGGCAAGCAGAAATGCGGCTGCGGTCATTGCCAGCATGGATGCGATTTTCATGTTCTGTTTCATTTTTTTCTCCTCATCTGTTGGGTTTTTAGAATGACAGAACAGAATAAGGCAATAGCCATGCCAGACAGCCGGACAAATTGAACGGCTCAATATTAACAATACTATCTGCACTGAAAACAACGGGAACAGGCCGCTTTTTGTAACGCATTCCCGACCATTTCGTCGAACCCGTCGACCGTAATGTCGAACAGGTCACTGCCGGAGCAGCGACTGATGGCACCCATGAAAAAAACATCAAAATTGGAAATGCGGAATCTCAATGTAAATATCAATCAGCCTTCTGTCCGTTTCATTAATTTGAATTTTTCATTTTGCATTTTGTTTTTTAATTTCTGATTTCTTTAACGATATCATCTTGCCGACTCTCCCCCAAAAACCGCATTCCCTTCTGTTCAAAAATTCATATATGATATCCGATGTTTCCGGCGCGCGGAGATATCCGTACGACTTGTGCGGATTGCGCCTTCCTCCGCATTCATAATTATTGTGCACGATGAGGTCCGTGACGCCCACGCCGGCATCGTTTTTCCCGTAATTGTCCGCCAGCTTGAAGTCGATTGCCACTTTGTCGGCAAGGTCGGCCATGTTGATCCAGGCCGTCCTGACGCCTGACGGCGTTCTTAGAGTCGTAGGTCCAGTGTTCCCCAACTGGACCGAAGATCCTGGAGGAAACGAAGTTACCGGAAGGACCGGAGGTTCAGCGTTTCTCAGCTGAACCGTAGATCCAGTTCTTCCCAACTGGACAGTAGGTCCAGTGTTCCCCAGCGGGACCGAAGATCCGTCTTCATTTTTCTTCAGTTCCGAATGAAGCTTGCTGACCACGACGGGCAGTCCGAGCGGAGAACCGATGGTGATCAAAGTGTCGACGGACCAACCGGCGCCGGGGCGGATCAGAACGTCATAGGCGATGATGGAGCCCATGGAATGACCGATGAGCAGTATTTCCTTACCCCGGTGCTTCCGGATGATCTGTTCCAACGCTCCGCGCACGGCATTCCGGACCGCGCCGGGAGCCGCGAAGTAAGCCCGCAAATCGCCGAAATATCTGTGCAGAACAAAGTCCGCGACGCCGGCCAGTTTCAGCGACATATCCTTTTTCAGCATGGCGCGGTTGATGCGTTTTCCCACCACGTCCCTCAGTTTCTGCTTGATCAAG
>JBFZEN010000121.1:0-2966 GCA_041306805.1 bacterium | reverse complement strand
CGAATCCTTTTTTATCCCAATAATTCTTGACTGTTTCGATTTTGCGGATAAACGCGGCCTGGTCCTCCAGGGCCACCTCAAACGCCAGTGTGATCAAGTTCATGCGTCTCCTCACCTAAGTGCAAGAAAGTTACGAAAATGGCCCAAAAAATCAAAGTAAAACATTCCGCAATTCGGCCCGATGCGGCTTGATTCCCATTCCGGATTTTATTATCTTTAACCCTGTTTGAATAATAATGGAGCGCCGAGAAGACCATGCAAATCAATTTACTGGATATGCTGCAATGTCCTGTTTGTCAAAAAGGCGGCGTTCGGCTCATGACCGCTTCCAAGAAGCAACTCATCCCCGTGAACGGCATTCCCCGTGAATTTATCATCAACGGCCTGCTCGGCTGCACCCGATGCCCCGCACGGTTTCCCGTGATCAACCGCGTTCCGACTTTGCTTCCCGAAGCCATGATGACAGAAGCCGAAAAATCCGCCTTGCGCGCGGCCGGACAAAACACGAAAACGGAAACCGTGGAATACTCCCCGCTTCCGCAGGAAGAACGCCATGCAAAGATGCGGGCGTTTTTGCATCAGTATCCTTTCTACAGGGAAGAAACATATCCGGACGAAAAATCGAAGGCATGGATCAGAAACAGCGTCGGATACGAAGTCGAACAGGCTATCTTAAAGGACAAGTATGTCCGGACGGCTTCGCGCATGATCAGGAAAACGCCTAAAACCATGCTGGATATCGGCGGCGGACAAGGGGGGACCCTGTTCTGTTTCAAGCAGCATTTCAAGCCCGACTGCGCCGTGCTTCTCGACCTCGACGACCGTTTCACGCCCATCGCGCAATTGAGGGATGAAACCATCAACGTCGTCCGGGCCGACGCAACCAATATGCCTTTCAAGAACAAGGTTTTCGACCTGACCATATCCAACGGATGCCTGGAACACGTCAAACAATGGCCCGACATGCTCGGCGAAATCAGGCGCACCGGCTTCGAGACTTATCTCAGCTACATACCCAACGGATCCTTTCCATGGGAAATCGGCCATCTTTCGGCTCCCCTTGTCACTTGGCTGCCCAAACCCATGGCCCGGCGCGTGTGTTTTTTCTGGCACAAAATGCTGAACAACAGGCAGTACACCTACGAATTGATCGACCACCTGCTTGACATCACCCATTTTGTCCCGAGCAGGCGGTTCGCCGCCGAATGCAGGCGTCGCAACATCCAGGCGACAAACATGTTTCATTTTTACACGCTCGAGGCCTCCAAGGCGTCGTACCACCACACATATGGAAAATACGTTCGTTTTCTCGGTGAACACCCGTTCGTGCTCAACCTGTTCACTTCTCTGGCCATGGCCCTGCATGTGGAGCCCGTGGTGCATTATTATCTGTATCATCCTGGATAATTACATCCATGACAGCGGAATGGTCTTGCCTCGCGGTTTTCTTCGCCGGATTGATATCGAGTTTCATCAACATCATGGCCGGCGGCGGTTCGACGTTAACGCTCGGCATCATGATGCTTTGCGGACTGCCCCCGTCCATCGCAAACGGCACGAACCGGATCGGACTCCTGGTTGCCTCCCTGACCGGCGCAGCTGCCTACAAATCCGAGAATATCGGGAACTCGAAGAAAAGCCTGTGGTTCGGCCTTGCGGCCCTTCCGGGGGCCGTCCTCGGTTCCCTTTTTGCGATTCATGTGGACAAGGTCATTTTCGAGCGATTGCTGGCGCTGGTCATCATTTTCGTCATCGTCACGCTTTTTCTAAAACCTGCCCATGCATCCGTCCATGATGAATCGAAAAGAAAGTACGCCCGCGCATGGATTTATCCGGTCATGTTTTTTATCGGATTATACGGCGGCTTTATTCAGGCGGGCGTGGGTTTCCTGATCATGGCTTCCTTGCGTCACATGCTCGCCATGGACCTGGTGACCATCAACATGCACAAGAACCTGATCGTGCTGCTTTACACCGTCCCCGTATTGTTCATTTTCGGCGCGACGGGGAACATCCATTGGGGTTATGCCGTCATTTTGGCCCTGGGCAATGCCCTGGGAGCGTGGCTGTCCGTGAAGGCGTCCGTAAAAAAAGGGGAGAACATAGTCAAGGCCGTGCTTGGAGCGGCCCTTTTGCTGATGGCGGTTAAATTTCTTCTTTCTGTTTGAAACAGTATGAAACGGAAAAATGCTTTTACGGGGAGTTTTCCGCCAGGTTCAGGGCGGTCGTGGTTGTATAGTACTTGGCTATCATGTTGGGCGTTTCCCATTCGGGCAGTTTTCCTTCGACAAGCGAGGCAAGAAATAATTCCGTGACCTGGGAGAAATGGGTTTCATGCCCCGTCCGGTACGCTTCGGGAATCAGCACATGCCAGATTCCGTTCTTTTCCTCCAGGGCCAGCCCCGGATATGTATTGCACAACCGCAGGACGGCTTTGGCCACAGCCGCGGCCAAAGCGTTCGCATCGGCCCGGGGAGAAGGTTCCACAACCAATTCGGTTTTATAATTCTGTTCTTTTCCCTGCCTGATGATGATGCTGGCCCGGGTTCCTTTCATGATTGAAAAATGCGTGTCCCCGCCGCCCGGCGGGGCCTCGAAATTCCAGACCACGGAAACCTTCGCGTGTATCCCCTTGATCGTGTAAACCATTTCGCCGTTGCTGAAAATGTCCAGCATCCCGGCCGCGTTGACGCATGATTGAAGGTATTCCGGAACCTCTTTCAAGCCCGTCACCTTTTCGAACTGCCTTTGAGTCAACAGCGTCGGCCATCTTCTGGCCTTCAACATTTCGATATCGGGTTGGAATTGAATGACCTGGCCGGGGAAACATCCCCACTGGATCAGGTCCACCAGGTGCGTGGTGACGTCCACCAGGCCCTCTCCCTGCTGTTTCACGTCAAAGTACCAGGCCGGGCGGACGATGGGGATGCCCGCGACTGTTTTGTAGAAATGGTGCACGCTTTCCT
>JBFZEN010000120.1:0-2983 GCA_041306805.1 bacterium | reverse complement strand
TTTCCGGCACCCCGATTTCACCGAAGATCTTGTTTAGACTCGAATCGGCACCGGGAGTGAAACGGGTGTCCTGAGCAGGCGAAGCCCGCCTGCGTCGCGGGTAGTTGTGGGAGCGGTGCATTGGGAAAGGAGTGCCTATAGCTTCCCCACCATCTCCTTCACCAGGGCGCGCGCGGGGCTGTCCACATCGTAGGGGGAAATTCCCTTGAGGTCGGCCTCGATCAGGCGGTCGTCCTGGGGCAGGAAGCCCAGGAATTCAAAGTCGGGCAGATGCGTTTTCAGGAACTCCTCGTCGGCGCTGCCACGGATCTTGTTGCCCACCACCGCAATGCGCTGCAGAGCGATTTCGGACGCCAGGCGGCGGATGTGCTCGGCCGTGTCGATGCTTCGACGCCCGGGCTCCACCACCACGATGAGCTTGTCGACTGCCTTGGCGGTGGCGCGGCCCAAATGCTCGATGCCGGCCTCCATATCCATGACGACCACTTCATCGCGCCTGAGCACGATGTGCATGACCAGCGCCCTCAACAGCGCGCTCTCCGGGCAGATGCACCCCGAGCCGCCCTTTTTGACCCCGCCCAACCGCATGAGCTTGATGTTGCCAAGCTTGGCCGACAGCGCATCGGGCAGGTCGTCCACCTGGGGGTTGAGCTTGAAATATCCGCCGATGCTGCCCGGCTGGGCCCCGGTGCGCTCGAAAATAAGTTCCTTCATCTCGGCGATCGGAACGATCCGGTCCGCGTCCGGAATCCCCAGTCCGGAGGCGAGGTTCGCGTCCGGGTCCGCGTCGATGGCGAGCACCTTCATGCCTTGATCGTTCAAAGTGCGGATGAGGAGTGCGGCAAACGTCGTTTTCCCGACCCCGCCTTTTCCGCTGACTGCAATTTTCATCTCAGTACCTCGAAGTTTCGTATCACGAAAAAGAAGTCGATTGCTGAAATATAGCGCAGGTAAGGAGGTTACGCAAAAAAAAACAGGGGCAGAGCCCTCCCCGGACCTGCCCCGTGATGGTCGAATAAGAGAATGAATCCTGCGCTACATGTTTCTTTTCCAGCGCGCCGGGGTTTCGGTCGTGGAGAGGGTGCGGTTCAGGGGCGAAAAGACATTACCTTTGAAGCGCAACGTTCCCTTCTTGCTTGCCGGTCCCGGGCTATCAAGATTCCAGTCGTAATCGGGACCGAGATCGATGCCCGCAACGGCAAGAAGCTGTGCCCAGACCTGGTCGTCGTCGCGATAGCCCTCGTCCGAGAGTTTGACCAGCGCCCAGGAAAGAGTCTCACGGCCGTTCATCTCGGAGACGCCAAGGTCGAGTGCGCGGTATTTGGAGGCCGTCTCCGCATCAATGTAGCGCGGAATGAGGATCGCCGCAAGGACGCTGAGGATCACCATAGTGGCGATCAGTTCAATCAGTGTGAACCCTTTGGAGTTGTTCATTGATGCAGGTTCCGATCCCCCTCCCAGTGGTTAGTTTAGCGTGAACTCGTCCTTTATTTAATAAGGGTTTAATAAGGGGTTGAAATTTTAAATCAACCTGCGACTTAAGGGCTGCGGCGCCAGGAAGCAGGCTGATCCAGTCTGGCGGGGACCCTGGTTAGAGGAACGCCTGTTGCCGGAGCGCCCTTGAAACTCAGGCTTCCCCCTGTGCTGCTTGGAGCTGTTGGCCATGTATAATCCGGAACAGTGACGCCGGGAGGGTTCAGGTCATAGGCCCCCAATCTGGCTCGTACAGAGGTGTCGATTGCGGTATCATCAGTGAAAATAGAAGTCGAAATCTTCGCATCCGCCCATACCAGGCTCTCACGACCGTTCACTTCCGAAATGCCCGCATCAATGGCCCTGTTTCTTGCGTTTTGCTCGAGGTCTATGTAGCGCGGCACTGCGACGGCCGCCAGAATTCCCAGAATAATCAAGACGGCAATGATTTCAACGAGCGTAAAGCCCTCTTGGGATTTGAGCAGTTTTCTTGCGTCCATTTTTCCTCCTGCTGTTGAATAGCGGTTAAATTTAATCTTTTCGAGCATCACATTCGCCAACAGGACGTAAGCATAAAAAATGCCAAATTTTCAAAAACTATTTTTGCGCAATTATTGTCTTTATTATCAGTAGGTTTTGTTTTTTCATGCAAAAAAAGCGGTTTGTCCGCGAGCTAATGAGCTACATATTATGCTGATAAATAGAGACAAAAATCTTCACGCTTCGAAATTTTTGATGCTCTTTACATCGATATTCAGCTTCTTTATTCGGTGCCAGAGGCTGCGCTGGTTGATCCCCAATAATTCGGTCGCTCGGGACTGCACGCCACCGGTTCTAGTTAAAGCCTCTATTATCAGACTGCGTTCAATCTCCTTGAGTTTATCGTCCAGAGATATGCTGGATGGCAGTCTTAGCTCTGCGCTTTCGAGGGAGGATGCTTTAGAGAATAGGCTCGTAATTTTACCGGGCAGCTGGGCGGGCTCGATAAAACCCCCTTCAGTGACGACGGCGGCGCTTTCAATAACGTTCTTGAGTTCGCGGATGTTGCCCGGCCAGGAATAGGCCATCAGCATCTGCAGGGCGACCGAGGAAATCTCGATCGGTTTCGGCCTGGATTTCAAAAAGTGATCCACCAGACCGGGAATATCCTCCTTGCGCTCGCGCAGGGGCGGCAAATGGAGGGTGAATACGTTCAGCCGATAATACAGGTCTTCCCTGAAAGACCCTTCCTGGACCATTTTTTCGAGGTTCTTATTGGTCGATGCGAGGAAACGCACATCTACTTTTATGGTTTGGCTGCCGCCGACCCGGTAGAATTCCTTTTCCTGAAGGACCCTCAGAATTTTGGACTGAAGATTGAGAGGCATGTCGCCGATCTCATCCAAAAAAATGGTTCCTCGGTGCGCCATGTCGAACTTGCCGGGTTTGAAGGCCGTCGCCCCGGTGAACGCACCTTTTTCATGGCCGAACAATTCGCTTTCAAGAAGCTCTTCGGGAATCGCCGCGCAGT
>JBFZEN010000119.1:0-12749 GCA_041306805.1 bacterium | reverse complement strand
TCCCGCAATGAACGTCGAATCCTTCAGGCTCGGCGGCACGTACCCCGCCGCCGGCGCGTTGGGACGGACGACCACGACGTTCATTCCCAATTCAATTTCTCCCGAAGCCTGAACAGCCACGAATTTCGTGCACTCCGACGGGTCGATCTGGCGGTCCAGGTCCCCGTGGTCATAGGAAGTCACCGCGTAGAAATACCTCGTTCCGTTCACGGCCGTCGTGTCGGTCCAGTAGTGGCGCAGGCCCGAATTCGTTCCCAGCCAAAAATGCACCCCCTGAGTCATGACCGGCGCGTACTCGGAATAATCGTTGTCCAGATCGAACTGTGCGATGGGCTTCCTGAACAAGGGTGTGGCCGTCCCCGTGATGCCCTGCGCGTCCGTACTCGGCCCCATGTCGTTGAATCCCGGATCCGTCGAACGGTATATTTTGTACCCCTCGAAATCCTTTCCGAGAATGGGGTCCAGCGACTTCTCCGCGAAATCGTCCCAGAAGAGGGTCACCTGCTTGTCGCCGGCCGAAGCGTGCACCGTCGGTATGTAGGGCGCCTTGGAAAATTTGTAGTTCTGGGAATAGGCCTCGGCAATGTACTGTTTATTTCGCAGCATGTCGGTTAAATTGTTCCCGCAGAGGATCGCCACGGAAAAACGCTCGATCTGCCCGGGCGCCATAGGGAAATAGCCGGAACCGTACAGCAGCTCGACGTTGATTGCGCTCTGCGAATAGACGAACATACCCGGGGCCATGGCCTTCCAATAGTTCTCGTCGTCGTACTGGTTGAGTGATGGCCATTCATACAGGTTGAAACTCGTCAGCCCCAGCATGTCGGTTTCATGGATGTCGGTTTTGTCGAAATGCGGCTCCCCTGCGTCGGGCCTGCCGTTCTTCTCGCCGGAATCGGGTCCCGGATACCCCGGATCGCCCTGAAAAAGGCCGTCGCTACCCGCGTCGTCTGCATTGGGGTCCCAGTTGCCGTCGTTGTCTTTGCCGTCGTTGCGCCTCTCGTCGAGCATGGGGTTGGCGCTGCCGGCCCCCGTCAGGTAATCGACGCACTGATACCCGACGTAGAGATAATGGACCAAGCCCGCCAGGTCGGGCAGGCCGCGGTTTTCGTCGATCAAGCCGTTGAGGTTGTCGTCGAACAGGTTGTCCCCGATTTCCTGAAGCGCCTTGCCAGCCCAGAATTTATGGGTCCTGGCGTTGACGACCACGCGAAGCGTGTCGGTGGATTGCTTGCCCAGTTTGGCGAGCGTGTCTTCAAGCGTCGTGACCTTGCGCCCGAAACTGATGTAATTGATCAGAACGATTGGATCTTTCAAACCCAGCGTTTTCGTCTGGAACATGTCGGCCGCGATGACCGGGCCGGGATAATTCTTGCCGTCGTTGTCGTTGTCGATACCGTCGTAGGGATTGCCCGGACTCTCCAGGAACGAACCGCCCATGTAGCCTACGGGGGTGGTGCCCCAGCCCGCGGCCCCGATGCCGTCATAGTCCCACATGTAGGCCAGGTCCGCGTCCCGGTTGAACGCGGCATTGTCGTCGTTATAATCCGAACCCTGCACGGTCTGGCCCATGTTGTTTCCGATCTTATAGCCAAACACCATTTTGTCGTGGAAATACGTTCCGATGTTTTCGAGGTCGTAGAGGCAGAATATCGCGTCCTCCACCGCGGCCTTGGCCCACTGGAAGCCCCGGACGTACACCCGGATTCCCAGCCCTTTGCGCGTGGTGTCCCCCGCGTCCGGATAAAAATCGAATTCCCGGTTCATGTAGTCGTCGGCGACGAAGTAGCTCTCTTCGTCGGCGTTGAACACGTTCTTTCCGAAATAACCGTTCCAGGCCGCCTTGTCCGGGTTCTTGTCAACGGCGTCGTTCCTCCAGCCCGGATCGGTCAAATCATCGTACTTGTCGGGCCAGAAGGCCGGCCAGGAATTGGGCCATTCCGCCGCGCCCTTGGCCATGGCGATGCGCGTGCCGTTCGGATCGGCGAATCCGGGCAGCGGCAGGAACGTCCACCATTCCCCGGTCACCGGATCCTTGTCCCCGCGGGACCCTCCGATGTTGACGCACTTGTCCTCCGTCAAAATGTGGATCAGGTTCCCCTTGCGGTCGAGCACTTCCGACCCCACGAACACGTTTCCGTCGACCAGGTAGAAGTGCCCCGAATTGATGGGCCACTCGCCCGCGACTTCGTCGCCCTGGTTGACTCTGCCGCCGAATGTCCCGTCGTTGAAAAAGCTTGTCCGGAGAAGGTTGCCGGAGTGGATGCCCATGCGGAATTCGCTGTCCGTTCCGTGCAGCCTGTCCATCTGGGCCAGCAGGACCTGGGCGGAAAACGCCATCACGGACAGCACCGCGGCCGCGGTATAATGGAAGCGTCTCATATGCGTCGTCTCCTCATGCTTGGCTTATTTGAACCCGAATATGAAACCGATCTGGACCTGGCGGGGCGCCGTGTACCAGCTGGGCTGAAGCGTGTAATCTTCAACCGTGCTGACCCGCGAGGCGCTGTAAGGGATGATGCCGGGCTTGATGTTGGTCGTGTACTCGGGTGTTCCCGTGTCGGCGTACACGGCGGTCGCGTCCCTTTGGTCGAAGAGGTTGTAGACGTTCACGAAAAACTCGAGCGTATGCCGCGGACCAAGCGAAAACGCGCGGTTGAGCGTCAAATCGACGCTTTTCTGGGCCGGGCGGCGGGCGCTGTTGATGGTCAGGCCCGTGGTCGAGGATCCGCCCACGGCTTCGGAGACGGGGAAACTCGGCGTGTAGGGCCGCCCGCTCCAGTAGCGCCCGATGAGCGAAGCCGTCCACTTGGAAATCCTGTAGATGATTTGCGCGTTCAGCGTATGCCTCTGGTCCCAGCCCATGGGAACCAGGGCCAGAACGGGCGCCTGGTTCGATTGCATGGCGTTGTAGGCGTCCGCAGGGTTTGAATAGGTGCCTTCGGCGATCTGCATGCTGTAGTCGGCCCTGAAGGAATAATTGTTCGTGAAGCGCCTTTCAACCTTGAAGGTGATGCCGCGCACGTTCGAATAATCCTTGTTTTCATATTGGGAGTATTCCACGGCCGTCTTCGCGGTGGTGATGGTGGGACTCGATCCGACCCAGTCGCGGACGTCCCGGTAAAAAATGGTCATGTCGATGCTGATATCGTTTGAGAGCTGCTGCTGCAACCCCAGCTCGTACATCACCGTCTTCTGGGGCCGAAGGTCGGGGTTGCCGAACAGCGTCGTGCCCGACCCGCTGGTCAGCTTGAAATCCGGGTTGGAATACAGGAACTGGAATTCCGGGATCTGGAGAAAATGGCCGTACGAGAAATGGATGACGCCCCTGTCGGTGATCGGAAATGAGATGCCCAGCCGGGGGCTCACCGACATCTTGGCGCCGACCTTTTTCTGCATGAAGGCGCGCCTTTCCTCGGGCGTGTATTCCCTGAATTCGCCGCCGGCCACCTTGTCCCGGATGTACTGGTCTAGCGTCGTGCCGGAATTCGCGGGCATGTCCACCCAGCCTGCGTAGATGTTCTTGTTCTTGAACGGGGAATAGATGTTCGGATCGGCCGGATCGACCGGCATGCTCGCATTGGGGTCGAAATAATCGTAGCGCAGCCCCGCATTCAGGATGATGTTGTTGAATTCGATCTTGTCCTGCGCGTAGGCCGACATTTCCATGGGTTCGCGTTCGTAATCGTTCCGGAAGATGCTGCCCACCTCGGGCACGGCAGGGCGGAAAGGCGTGATTTCCTGGCCCGAGCCGTCGGTTTCGGGAACTATCTGGTAGCTGTGCAGGATCATTTTGTACTGCCTGGCTTCCGTCCCGAACTTGATTTCGTGGACCCGGCTGATCTGGCTGGTCACGTCGAGCTTGCCCGCCCAGTAGGCCGTGCTGCGCTCGATGTGGGCGATGTCCATGCCTTTGTTCATGAAGCTGTACGAGGTGGGCACGTGGATCAAATCGGGATGGATGTAGCCGTCCGGGCCGTTCGGGTCGGGAACGTAGCTGTATTTCCCGCCGAGCAGGGTGATCGACTGCAGCTTGGCCGCCCCCTCGTCGGTGAAGGGATCGAATGTCTCAGCCGCGATGCCGTTGGCGGTGTCCTCCTGCACGCTCACCAGGTACTTGATCGCCGTGGTGGGATCCTTGTAGAGGTACTGCTTCGATTCCGAGTCGTACCGGTTCACGCGGAGCTCGTAGAACGTCTTCTTCGACAGAACATGGTTCAGCGTGAAGATGTGGTTGAATCCGCCGCTCTCGTACTTGGGCAGGCCGTTGGGGACGTATTTGTAGTCGTGTACGTTGAATCCGTTAAATCCCTGGTAGTCCGCCGAACTGAACCTGAAAAAATTCCTGTCCCGGTTGGCCCGGTTCCAGAACAGGTTGTAGCTCATCCTGATTGTGGGATTGAACTGGTATCTCAGTTTTCCCTGCAGCGAAATGTTTTGGTAGGGATTCATGGCTATAAGCGAGCTGTCGCCCGGCGTCCCGTTCGGCCTGAACCAGTTCCGCCCGTAAAAATAGCCCTCTTCCGAGTAAAAACGGCCGTTCGCGAAGAAGCTCAGGCTCTTGCCGATGAACGGCACGGGCCCGCTCAGGCTGCCCTCGCCGTTGTAGATGGGGTTGAATTTCTTGAGCGGCTCGTCACGCTCGCTTGAAACGATCTGGGTGAGGCCAGTCAAAGGATTCCTCTGGGTTTGAAGCGATTTGTAAAGCCCGTACCGGTCGTCGGTGCTCACGTAATCGCCCGCGTATGCCTTGATCTGGCCGGAATAGGCTTCGCCGCCCTCCTTGGTGACGATGTTAACGATGCCCGACATCGCCTGCCCGTACTCGGCGTTGAACGTGCCGCTGATCACCTGGAGTTCCTGGATGGCCGAGTTCTCGACCGTGGTGCTCATCCGGCCGTCGTACATGTCGGTGGCCGAAATGCCGTCGACCCAGTAGGCCACCTCGCCGGGCCTGCCGCCGCGGATGTGCAGCCTGCCGTCCGACTCGATGATGCCCGCGTTCAGCCGCAGCACCTGCTGCACGTTGTTGACCGGCAAAGCGGCGATTTGTTCCGCGCTGGTGGTCGCCAGGGAGGAAGTCATGTCTTTGATGACGAGGTTCCTCTGGGCGATGATCACCGTGGTCTCGAGGTCCACTGCCTTCGGCTGCATGGCGACGTCCAGCCTCGTGGTCAGGTCGATGTTGACCTGGACGTCCCTGTATTCAACCCGCTGGAATCCCATCATGGAGACCACGACCGCATACGTCCCGGGAGCCACGTTGTTGACGGTGTAGGTGCCGTCCAGGCTGCTGACGGTGCCCAGGTTCGTGCCCTTGATGAGGATGTTGGCGGAAATCAGCGCTTCCCGCGTGGCGGCGTCGCTGATCTTGCCCGCAATCTTGCCCGTGGTGCCCGCGAACAGCAGGCCGGCCCATGCCAAGGTCATGGGCAGTGCGAACGAAAGGATCCTGCTTTTGGCTTTCATACGGTCGCCCTCAATGTTAGGGATTAAAATGCTTGACGTATTCCAGATTCTTCGATTCGATGCACATGGGAAAGGCGGGCACGGCCGCCGGGTACGGCACGCCGGTCCGCATCGCCGTCATATCGACGGGGGTCAGGGAGACCGCGTCGAACGCCTTCCGATCGACGCGGATGGAGCCTCCGTATCGGCCCTGCAGCCCCTCCAGGTATCTCGTCCAGTACGACAGCATGCCCGGTTGGTCCTGCGCGCGGACGAGGCCGCGCTTCATGGCCGATTGGACGACGCTTTTTTCCTGCCTGGCCGCCAGGAGCGCGTCCCTCCACATGTCCACGGTCCGCCGTATTTCGCTGGACTTGTTCAGGGACCTTTTGTACGCCTCCCGCGTCAGGTAATGGTCGCGCACCATGTCGGCCACGGCCAGCCTGAACTGCCCGCTGAAATTGTCCTTGCTGAGGGTGCGGGTTCGATAAACGAGGGGGTGCGACGCCAGCTCCCTCTTGAAGTCGTCCACCGTCCAGGTGCGGCCGTCGATCGTGAAGAACGGGGCGCTGCCGCTGACATTGGGACCCGCGGGCGGCGTTTCCGTTTGCGGTGATTTCAGGAGCCCCTTCCCCCCGTCCTGGAGGTAATAGTTCAGCGCGGTTTCCGAAAGGGCTTTGAAGGAATCCAGGTTGAATTCAAGTTTCTTCCCCCGCATCACCTCCGCCTGAAACGCAGTCCACAACTTCCCCGCCTTGGTTTGGGTGATTTTTTCAGCGACCCTGTTCCACTGCGCCTGCCTTTCCTCGCCGCCTATAATGGGGTAATCAGTCCAGTTGAGCACCTTCATGACGATGAATTCGCCGCTTTCAAGTTTCAACGGACCGATCACGGCCCCGCGCTCGACCGGTTTGGAGAAAAGGGCTTCATGAATGGCGGCGTCTTCAGGGTCTTTGTACCGGACTTTCTGCAAGGACCTTTTGCCCAGCGTTTTTTCGACCTCCCGGAACATCCGGTCGGCCGAATTGGGCAGGGAGTCCAGCGTGACTTCTATTTTACGGGCCAGTCCGGCGTCGCGCACCGTATAGAATTCGAGTTCGTACCCGCGCGTGGACAGCCGGAAGGCCCTTGCGACCTCGGCTGAATCCAGACGGACCCGTTTCGCGGCCGCCTTCTCGTACAGCCTGTCGCGCATGAGCTGTTCCTTGATTCCCTTCAGCGTCGCGTTCAATACGGGACCCTTCAAAAGGGAGTCTTCGCGTTCCGCCTCGAGCGCGAGAATTTTTTCGGATATCAGGTTGTTCAGCGTCGTATTTTTGTCTTTAAAGGACAGGGGCCTGATCGTGAGTTCACTTCTTATCAAAAACTCGCCAACGGTGATGGACCTTCGGCCGATCCGCGCCAGCACCGTTTCATCCGGTTTCTTTTTCCCGCACGTGCAGGCCGCCAACAGGATAAAACAGACCAGGCAAAACCACTGCAAGAAATTCCTGATGCAATGAAAAGCCATATCTCGCCACCTGCAGAACTGCTGATGCAATTTTCTTTTCGATGAATAAGGAAGAATATTTTTGATTGGAATCAGTTCAAATCGTATTGAATCATTTCAATAATAAAAAGAAATTTTCACATTGTCAAGAAGAAAACTGGATGGAAACCAGTTTTTCTGTCCAGCCCTTCCTGGCAGCCCCTTTCCGAATCCTGTCGCAATGGTGATGGATTCGAGCCGCAGCTCACGCCGGAAATGGATTCATTCGGATTGTCGCGCCGTGATACGGACCTCGGCCGGCTTCAGCCCCTTGGACTGCGCCTTCAGCACAATCGTTCCGCCCGCTCCGCGCCTGGACCGCACGATGGCGAGACAGAGGCCGTTGTACGCCTTGCGTTCTTTGGCCTGGAAGGATTCAAAACTCGTCGCGTCGCCGTTGTCCACGGCGAGAATTTCCCCCGGACCGGAAACCGCAAATTGAACCGGATTCTTGGACCGTGGAACCACCGCTCCCTCATTGTCGCAAATCGCAACCGTGACGAATGAAAGGTCGCTTCCATCGGCCTTGATGAAAGCCCTGTCGGCGGACAGCGCGATCTTCGACGGAGTCCCGGCTGTTTTGACCCTGTCTTCCGCCCATTTCGCTCCGTTCCTGTAGGCCACGGCGACCAGCTCGCCCGGCTCGTAAACCGCGTCATCCCATCTCAGCCGGTACTGGAAGATTCCTTTGTGCTTGCGTCCCAGGGATTTGCCGTTCAGGAACAATTCAACCTCGTCGCCCGACGTGGTCACGTGCACGGGCGTAACCAGGCCTTTGCGTTCGGGCCAGTTCCAGTGGGGAAGGATGTGCGCCATGGGCAGTTCCGGCCGCCATCGCCCCTGGTACATGAAGAACCTGTCCTTTTTAAAGCCCGCCAGATCGACGATGCCGAAATAGGAACTGCGCGAAGGAACCCGTATCTTGCCCGTTTCCTTCAATTCCTTTTCGGCCCTTTCCCTTTCGGCCGGATCGGTGAACCCCAGCGCATGGTCCGAGTCGCCGCCGTAGGGCGTGGGCTCGCCGATGTAGTCGAACCCCGTCCAGACGAACTCGCCCGCCGCGTAGGGGAATGCGTCGAGCCCCTTGAATTCGAGGTCGGGCACGTTGGCCCATCTGGGCGCGTACAGGTCGTACGAACTCATCTGGAAATCGGCCATTCCCTCGGCCTTGTTCTCGCTGACGGGGAAAAAGTATTCGCCGCGCGAGCTGATGCATGAGGATGTTTCGCTGCCGTAGACGGGAATATGCGGGCTGCGTTCATGGAAAATGCCGTATTCGGCCGGTTTGTAATTGAATCCGACCGCGTCCACGGCCTCGTGAAAACCGTTGTATCCCGATTGGATGTGGTTGAAGCCCGCCGTCACCGGGCGCGTTCTGTCTTCTTCGCGCACGATGCCTGCGAGATGCGCGGCCATTTTCCATCCCTCGGGCTCCCGCTGTTCCGAGATTTCATTGCCGATGCTCCACAGCACCACGCAGGGATGGTTGCGGTCTCGCCGCACCAGGGCGCGCAAATCCTTCTCGTGCCAATCGGGGAATGCCAGGTGGTAGTCGTTCTTTTTCTTCCCCGTTTTCCAGCAGTCAAAGGCCTCGTCCATCACGAGCATGCCCATGCGGTCGCACAGGTTGAGCAGCTCCGGCGCGGGCGGATTGTGGCTGGTGCGTATGGCGTTGCAGCCCATTTCCTGTAAAATCCGGATCTGTCTTTCGATCGCGCGCGTATGGACGGCGCTGCCGAGCGCGCCGAGGTCGTGGTGCATGCATACGCCGTTGAGTTTCACCTGTTCGCCGTTGAGAAAGAACCCCTTGTCGGGAACGAGAGCGATGGTCCGTATGCCGAACCGGGTGGAGGACACGTCGGCGGCCATGCCGTCTTTCGCGACCGTGACCTCGGCCGCGTACAGGTTCCGCCTGTTCAGGCTCCAGAGTCTGGGATTTTGGACGGTCAGGTTCAACGATCCGGCTGACTGGCGGCCTTTCACGATGCGGACGGATACGGGCGGGCACGATGCGGCCGGTTCTCCCGCTTTTTCCCCGGCATCGGACAACGCGAACAGGCGCGCGGACACCTGCACTTCCACGTCCGAGCCGGACTGGTTTTCAATCGTGAACGACACGCAGACGGCCGCGCTTTTTTCGGACACGGCCGGTGTGGTGACGAACACGCCCCAATGCGCCGCGTGCACGGGTGCCGTCTTAACCAGCCAGACGTTCCGGTACAGGCCGCCGCCCGGATACCAGCGCGACGATTCGGGCGGATTGTCGAGGCGCACGGCGATGACGTTTTCCGATCCCGTCCTGACGAAAGGCGTGAGGTCCAGCCTGAATGAGGAATAGCCGTATGGCCAGCCCCCGGCGTAACTTCCGTTCAGCCACACGGCGGAATAGGCCATGGCGCCGTCGACATCCAGATAGATCCGTCTTCCCTGATCGGCGGACGGCAGGGTGAAATGCTTTCTGTACCAGGCCTGGCCGGACCATGGCAGTTTTCCCGTTTCACCGGGCAGTTCCTGGCTGAACGGCCCTTCTATGCCCCAGTCATGCGGCAGGTCGAGCCGCCTCCACGATTTGTCGTCAAATTGGGGCTGCGCCCAGGCGATGTCGCCCCCCGGGTTTCCTTCCGGACTTGCGGGTCTTTCGAGCGCGAACAAAACGAGGTCGGAACCCGTCGGTACCAGCCACGGTTTGATGGCATCGTATTGGAGTCGCGTCTCCGTTCCCGGCGGATCGCCCTTCATGAAAAGCCATCCCTGGTTGAACGATTCCCTTTCTCCCGCCGGCTGCCGCGCGGGCAGTGAAACGGCCATAAAAAAAACCGCGAAACACGTCGTGCAAAACCATCCAAGAGGTGTCGTTTCATGGTGTTTGAAAGATTTTGGTTTCATATCGTCCTGCCTTTCTGAAAATGGATACCACGGGAAAATGCATTGTTTCATGTCATCAATGTATCCTGTTCGATTTCGAAACGGCCTTTTGTCATATTTTATCAGACATTGTTTTTTTCGGTGTCATTCGGTGTTTTCGGTGTTTGATTTTTCGACGCGCGGTCAATTTTCCGGTTCAATTTTGTCTCTTTCAAACCATGCCTTCACTTCGGCGTCCAGCGCCTTCAGATCGGGAGGCATGGATGCAATGGAAAAGGATTCCCCGTACTCGCGGCCGAGGTCACCCAGATCCAGCCCCGAACCCTCGCGGATGAAAATCGGCATCTGATGCAAATCGGCCTGGACCGTGATGGTTTGACCCCCGCGGTGGACGACGCCGGGACGCCAGGCGTCCCGCCACTCCGGACCTGAGGGAAGGTAAACTTCCTGGGTGCGCCGGTTTTTCTCCCAGACAGGCGACACGAGAATATCGCCGCCGTACAGGTAAGTCCACCAGTTCGACCATGCCTCGGGCGCCCCGGGATCGGCGAGAAAAAGCGGCCTGACAATGGGCATCCCGGTTTTGTGCGCCTCCTCGGCGCACCGGAATCCGTATTCCGCCAGGCGCTGGTGCAGCCTCGCGTACAGCCTCCATACCGCGATCAACGTGGTGTCGTAGGCGGGTTCGCGCGGAATATTCCAGAAGGCGCGGTTCTTCGTGGGCCCGACCTCCATGATGGGGGTGAAACAGCTGAAGGCCAGCCATCGGGCCACCACCTCCTGTTCCATGAGCTGCTGGTTGTACCCGCCCGTGTCCGAGCCCCAGTTGGGGTACCCCATCACGGCCGACCGCTGCACCGCGACGATCGAGGCGCGCAGGCCTTCCTGAGTGCCGCCGATGTCTCCGCCCCAGAATACGGCATAGGGCGAACTGCCCGTGTACGCGGCGCGGGGCATAAGGACGAAATCGTCCTTGCGGTATTTCCGCGCCACATCATAGGCCGCTTTGGTATACATGGAAGGATAGGCGTTCCGGTTCTCGCGAATCGTGCGTCCGTCAAATACGCGGCAGGGGCCCGTCTCGGGTATGTTCTCCTCGGCCCGGTCCATCTTGAACCCCGCCACACCCAGCCTGAGCAGTTTGGCCACGCCGTCCTGCCAGTATTTTCTGGCCGCCGGATTGGTGAAATCGGCCAAGGGATAATTGTTTCTTTGAGGAGGCTGCCCGGCGAGCGTGTATCCCCTGGCCAGCGCCTCTTTCTCCATGCCGCCCTGGTAGAAGGGACCTATCCACAATACGGTCCGTGTGTCCTGTTCATTCAACCAGCGGACCATGGCGCCGAAGTTCGGAAGGCGTTTCGGATCGATTTCGAAATCATCGTAACCCAGGCGGCCGGGCCCCCATGGCCTGTCCACCCAGTACACGCCGCAGGGAATGCCGAAAGCCTTCATCATCAGCACGTCTTCCATCACTTCCGAGTTGAAAGGTCCGGTCACGGCGGTGCTGTCATGGTACATGGACCTCTGCGTGTGCTCGTCGCGCCAGCGCCACGGCGTGAACATCCACTTCGGCGGCATGAAAGGCGGGCCAGCTTCGAGAGCGTGCCGTTTCACCAATTCGGCCGGGCTGTCGGACAGGTTGAACTCCAATTCAAGTGACGGTCCCTCGAAGGCAATCTGGACGAGTCCCGTATCCGAGGCGCAGAAATCGAATTGCCCCGGCCAATTCCCGCGCACGAACACCGAATAACCGCGGGAGGAAAGATAGAACGGCGCGTACACCGAAGTCGTGGGTTTTAAAATCATGTCGACCTTCTGCCCGCGAAGATTCATGGCTTCCCGGATTCCCGGCTTCCACGACGCCTGCTGCGGCCCGTCGACCACGCGTTCCATCAATCCGGTGAAGTATTCTTCTGACGAGGCGTCAATGGATAAACCCCATTTCACGATACCCGTGTCCGGTTTGGCGTCCATGCGAAGGACGAATCCGTGCCTCGCCGGTTTCACGGCCAGACTGACCGTCCGGCCCTCCGCCGAGTGGATGCGCCTCACCCATCCACCCTTCGGCATGGACGGTGCGCCGCCGTCCTTCCCGTCGAACGCCAGCCTGCCCGTGGACGTGTGGCAGTAAAAATCCCGTAGATTGAGCACCGCCTCTCCCTTGTCGGACTGAAGGCGGATTGCGAAGGGCACTCCCTGCCTGACCGGCGCCGCCGCACAGGCCAGCGCGGCGATCAGCCACAGGGAACAGGCCGTCACGCGATTGATTGTCATGATCCTTCCTTTTTAAACGGCGTTATTTCTTTACACCGACTTTAATCTGTGTATATGAATGCGCGGGGAATGAACACGTCAATTTATTCCCGTCCATTTTTATTTCCTTTGCCACAGGGACGTACTGCGCCCGCCTGTCAAATACAAATAGTTCATCAAGCGAGGCGGCGGATATCGATTTGGCTTCGGCATTCGCCGCAAATTTGCCTGAACGGTTGACGATGTCGGCGGTAAGCGCCTTATCCCTGTGCCTATTCACGATATTGAGGTAGACCGTTTCCGTTTCTTTTGAATAGACTGAGGTGACGTCAAGAAAAGGAATGCCCCTGCATTTTCCGGCGTTGAATGTATCACATTCAACATGCGTATCGATTGAATTGCCGCGGCAGTTGTTTGAAAACAGCTTGAAAACATGAAACAGCGGAGTTTTAAAGCTCCCTTTTTCCTTGTCGGTGGTTAAAAGGGATGTGAGCATGGTGAAGTTGGCCATTTTCACGATATCGGCATGGCGGATGAAAGAATTGAAGCATTGCGTCACCGGAAGGACGGATAAAAAATCCCTTCCGAAAGTTCCCCATTCATCGAATGAAATATAGATCGGGCTCTTGAAGTCTTTCATCGATTTGACCGCTTC